>NZ_JANSHQ010000528.1:0-5842 GCF_047461715.1 Synechococcus sp. R8-2
GGGGGTTAGGTGTCCGGGAAGAGGGTGATGGAATCTCCCTCCGCCAAGGTCACGATGGCTCGCTTGGGACGGGTGCGATAGCCAACGAAGCGGCCCACCCGCCGTTGCTTGCGCGGGAGCTTCAGGGTGTTGACGGAAGTAACTCGCACGCGGAACATTTCTTCGACGGCAGCTCGGATGAGCGGCTTGGTGGCGGTGGGCAGCACTTCAAAGACATATTTGCGCTGCTCCATCAAGGCGGTTGCCTTTTCGGTGATGACGGGGCGCAACAGGACGTCGGCCAGGATCCGCTTGCTCTCAGTCATCGCTTTCCTCCTCTGCTGGGGCTGCTTCGGCCTCTTCTACCGTTGACGGCTCTGCTCCTTGAGCCAGTTCTTCTGCTGGATCTTGGGGCTCTTCGGTTTGCTCTTCTGGCCCCTGCGGATCTGCTGGACGTCCTTGAAGGTCAGCTTGGTTTTCCTGGGCCTCAGGTTGGGCTGGGGTTTGCTCTGCTTCCTCGTGTTCGCTTTCTGGAACGGCCTGATCTTCCGGCCCATCTCCGGGCAGGGCCTGATCTCCGGCTAGGTCGGCCTGAGGCGCAGTCTCAGAGGGCCTCTCCAGAACTGCCGGCGCGGCGTCGGATCCCCAACGGGCCTTGAGCTGCTCTAGGGCAGAAACGGTGATCAGCACCCAATCGACGTTGAGCAGATCGAAAACGTTGATCTGATCCAGGCCGATCAGCTTAACGCGGGCGATGTTGCGCACGGCCCGCTCTACGGCTTCCGAGCGTTCGGCAACGATGAGCAGAGCCGATTGATCTTCCATCACCCCCCAGCGCAGCAAAGCCTGGGCCACAGCACGGGTTTTGGGCGGGTTGAGCTGCTCCTGGAAATCCTCCACGACGATCAGGTCTTCCACCCGACTTTGCAGAGCGGTGCGCAGGGCCAGTTGCCGTTCTTTGCGGTTCATGGCCAGGTTGTATTCCCGCTTGCGGGGGCCGAAGATCACCCCCCCTTTGCGCCAAAGTGGGGAGCGGATGGAGCCGGCACGGGCCCGACCGGTGCCTTTCTGCTTCCAAGGCTTGCGACCGCCGCCGCGCACCTCAGCTCGGGTCTTGGTGTGGGCGTTGCCCTGACGAGCATTGGTCATCTGCCGGCGAAGTGCCAGATAGAGAATGTGGGCGGCTGTTTCGGGACGAGCAACTTTGAGGCTCAGCTCCGCGCTGCCCACCGTTTCCCCTTGCCAATTTTTCACCACACAACTTGCCATGGTTTCCTCGTCTTTGCGGATGCCGGTCAACCTTGGTTTCACCCAGGGATCCCTCCCCTAACGCTTGTTGCCCACCTGCTTGGCAGGGGTGATCTCCAGCAGCCCTCCTTCTACGCCGGGCACGCAGCCCTTGATCACCAACAGATCCCGCTCCGGATCCACCTGCACCAACTGCAATTTGCGGGTGGTGACTCGGCCACCTCCCAGCCGCCCCGCCATGCGCATCCCCGGAAACACGCGGCCTGGGGTTGTACCGGCGCCAATGGAGCCCGGTCGGCGGTGGTTTTTGGAGCCGTGGGACATGGGGCCACGACCAAAGTGGTGGCGCTTTTGATAGCCGGCAAACCCTCGCCCGATGGAGGTACCGGCCACATCCACCAATTGGCCAGGGGAGAACATCTCGACGGTAATTTTCTGCCCCAATTGGTAAGCTTCCGGCTGATCAACGCGAAACTCTCGCAGGTGGCGCAGCAGCTCTGTCACCCCTGCTTTGGTGAGGTGGCCCCGCTGCGCCCGCGTGAGATGCTTTTCGGCAGTGGGCAAGTAGCCCAACTGAATGGCGTTGTAGCCATCTGTGGCTTGGGTTTTGATCTGGGTCACGGTGCAAGGCCCCGCCTGCACGACAGTGACCGGAATGGCCAGCCCTTCTGGAGAGAAGATCTGGGTCATGCCGACTTTTCTTCCGAGGATGCCAAGTGCCACAAGAACCTCCAATCGAGCCTGCACGACTCGTTTTCATCAACTGAGAGCCAGCTCACTCCGACAATCGGCTAGCCGTTCGCGAAGCGGGCCGTAGGCCAATGGCTCAGTCAGCCGGATGGATAGGCATACAGCAATAGCGTGGCAGCAGGAAGCTCAAGACAAAGCTGAGTCTGCCGGCTGAGGCGAAAGGGCAAGGTAGGGATCCCCCGAGGCCAAGTTCAGCGCCGGCAACGCTGAGCCTCTTGCTTAGTTCACCCCCAAAGCTGCACGCCAAACTGCTTTTGTTGAGAGCTGCTCAGACTTACCTGCTAAAGAGGCAGTATCTGGTGTAGCAGCGCGCCGGGTCGCCAAAGCGGATGGACTCAGTTGGCAACGGAAAACAATCATAATGAAGCGAAGGCCCGTTTGTCCAGACTTTTGCTGAGAAAATGGGTTGGTTGGAGAGGCCGGAGAGGGTAAGGGCAGCTCAAGTGGAAGAAAAGAGCCATTGGCCAGGGAAGCCATCTCCCTTCCAAAGTGTAATGGGCTGGGCAGGCAGTGGGCTGACCCAGGCTTGTGTAGATCACTATCGGAGATTGTTGCAGGCAGGAGCCGATCCGGGCCGGGTCTTATTTTTGGTGCGGAGTCAACGGCAAGCGGATGAGGTGCTGCGGCGCTTGCAGCAGTCCAGTTCGGGCTTGGTGGGGCCGTGGCGGATCGAAACGTTCTTGCAGCGGGTGGGACGCTCGTTGGCCGATCATTGGCCACAGGTGTGTGAGCGTGTCCCCCAGTTGCCACGCTCGTTGGAGCCGATCCCCTTGGCCAAAGATCTCACTCAATTTCTCTGCGAACGAGCCTGCGCTTTGTGCCCTCGGCATGGGGAAGCCTTTGCCGGGGTCGGGCTCAAGGAGTTCCAGATCTGGGATCAGATCAGCAGTGCTGCTTATATTGCGGGGGCTTCGGGTTTGCCGGCAGAGGTGGTGGGATCCCAGCTGGCCAGGGCTTGGCCGGAAGAGGCGGATCCACGGCGGGCAGAGGCCTTACAGGCAATGGGCTGCTGTGTGGGGCGGCTGTGGGAGGCAGCACTTCGGTTGGGATCCTTGGATTTTGGTCTGCAAATTCGGCTGTTTGGCGAACACATCCTGCCGCTAGCGGAGTTTTGGCAAGAGTGGGATCATCTGATCGTAGATCAGGCGGAAGACAGTTGCGGGGTGGCGCTGGAGTTTTACCGGCAGGGGCAAGCCCATTTGCAAAGCCAATTTTTCAGCTACACCCTCGGCGGCGGGGTCTCTTTGACCGGGATCCCGGAAGCTGTGGCCGACTTCTTGATGGAAAAAACGCAGGTTCGGTTTCTGGAGGGGAGCCATCGCGCTTCAGCAGGCATGATCCGCTTAGGGGTGCAGATTGCGCGGGTGTTGGATCCCCAGTTTTCTCATCCGCTGCCCGAGCCGAAGGGGGGAGGACTGCCGCTGGTGCAAACGCTGGAGGAAGAGACCCAGTTTGCGGCAGTGGAGGTGATGGTTGCCCAAATTCGCCGGCTTTTGGGGGCCGGGATCCCGGCCCATCGCATTGCTGTTTTGCTGCCCCGTATGGATGTGGGGGTGAGCCTGAGCTTGCAGGAGCAGTTGTCGGAAGTGCCGGTTTTGTCGATTGCCCCCTTCCCGGCGTTGATCCGCTATCCCTTGGTGCGGGCGGTGCTGACGGCAGCAGAATTGGCCCATCCCGAGTGGGGTGCTTTTCCCACTTTGCCGGCTTGGCGGCTGATGTTGAGCTGGGTGCTGGGGCTGGATCCCATCCGGGCGGCTCTGTTGGCCGAAGATACCTGGGATCCGGTGGGGCGTTCTCTGCGTCCCCGAACGGCAGTACGGCAGCCGGAGCGAGTAGGGTTTGCCAACCTGGAGCGCTACCAGCGACTGTTCGATTGGCTGCGCGGCTATCATCCCGGCCCTTCATTGGCCGCTTTCTTCCAGCAGTTTTTTGCCGATCACTTAGCCCCGGCGATTGCTTCCCCTCAGGATCAAGAGCTGCTGCGCGTGTTGATGGAAGCGGCACGGCGGTTTCGTCAGGCCTTCCCTGCCGAAGGGGATCCCGCCTTTTTGGCCATGATCCGCTCGGGACAGACCCCCAGCAGCAGCCGCTTCGAGCCCGACTATTCCCGTTACTTGGTAGTTGCAACTCCGGGGGCCTACATCACTCGGGGTTTGGAGGCGGATTACCAATTTTGGTTTGATATCACCAACCCCAGCTGGTCCCGCTCCCTCTGGCATGTGCTCTACAACAGCCGTGTGCTGACGCCGGAATGGGACGGGGAGGTTTTCGATGCGGCGCGGGATTTACAGGCGCGTCAACAGATTTTGGCCCGCACGCTGCTGAACCTCTGTTGCCGCACTCAGAAGGGGCTGTGGCTGGTGCGCTCCAATTTTAATTATCGCGGCGAGGAGAACACCAGTATTCTGGACTACCTGATTTTGAAGGGCCTGAAAGCCATGGCAGCCGTCGGCTGAGAGAGGCCCTATCCTGAAAGGGTGCTGGCAACTCAGGCCCCCAAGAAATCGGGGGATGCACCGCAGGAATGGTCAAAGGCAAAGGTTTTGGAAAAGCGGCGCAGCCGTCCCTCTCAAAACAGATCCGTCAGGCGGCAGTCTATTTCCGGCAAGGTGACTGGGCCCGTTGTCGGCAAATTTGTGAGCAGCTCCTCTCGGGTGCCGGCTCAGCTCCTGTTGGGACTGCCCAGCGGGGATCCCCTTTGGGTGGTGCCGACCTGTCTGATCCCGGAGCAGCCATCGCCCGGGTTCAGGCCCACGCTCTGTTGGGACAAATCGAGGAGGGAGCCGGTCGCTACCCCGCTGCCATGCTGCACTACCAGCAGGCCATTGTGATCTGTCCACCTGCTGCGCCGGCCAGCTTGGCCGCTGAGGTTCATGCGCTGCTGGGGAGGGTATTGCGGCAGATGGGGGAGAGAAAGCAGGCGCAATTGTTGTTTGAGCAAGCCCTGAACCGGGATCCGCAACTGCTGATGGCCCGGGTGGGGTTGGCCGATCTGCTACAGATGCGGGGAGAATTCGCGGCGGCGGTGGCCCACTACTTGCAGGCTTGGCAGGGATCCCAGCAGGAAGCGGATATCCCCTATCAAATCGGCATGTGCTTCTGGAAGCAGGGACAACCAGAGGCGGCCAGCCCCTGGTTTCGGCGGGCGCTCTCCTTGCAGCCTGACCACAGCGATGCCCGCTACATGCTGGCCATTCTGGGGGAGCTGCCCCTGCCCGACAGAACGCCTCCGGCTTGGGTCAGCCGCCTGTTCGATGAATATGCACCTCGGTTCGAGCAGCATTTGTTGGAGAAGTTAAACTACCAGGGGCCACAGGCTTTGCGGCAAGGGATCCTGGCGGTGGCAGCAGCGCAGGGATCGCCTCCTGGGTTTGAGCGGGCGCTGGACTTGGGCTGTGGCACAGGCTTGGCGGGATCCCAGGTGCGCCCCTATGTCAAGCAGTTGTGGGGTGTGGATCTCTCTGCCCGCATGCTGGAAATCGCCCAACACAAGGGCATTTACGACCACCTGGTTCAGGGGGACTTGCTGGAGCTGCTGCAGCAGACCTCGGAACGCTACGACTTGATCCTGGCGGCAGATGTGTTCATCTACCTGGGGGACCTGGCCCAGGTCTTTCCTGCCTGCGCTCGGGTGTTGAATGCTGGCGGGCTTTTGGCCTTTACCGTCGAGGTGGGATCCACCCCCGGCTACGAGCTGGGATCCACAACGGGCCGCTTTGCCCACTCCCCATCTTACGTGCTGCAGCAGGCAGAAGAAGCAGGGTTGGATCCCGTCTATCACCAGAACTTCACCCTACGACGAGAGGGAGAAGCCGACGTGCCTGGAGCCGTGTGGTGTTTGCGCCGTTCGCGTCAGCGGTGCGGA
>NZ_JANSHQ010000529.1:0-3263 GCF_047461715.1 Synechococcus sp. R8-2
TCCGCACCGCTGACGCGAACGGGGGTTGTTGTCGCTCGGCTTCTTGGGCACCCTGTGGGCTGCTTCTGGAGCCATGGGGGCGGTGATGACAGCTTTGGATCTCAGCCATGAGATCCCTCAAGATAGGCGCCGTCCCTTCTGGAGACGCAAGCTGATCTCGCTGGTTTGGATGCTCGCCACCCTGGGGTTGACCGGACTGGCCAGCTTGATCTTTTTGTTCAGTGCCAGCTTTTTGCGCTTCTTGGCCATGAAAGCGAGATCCTTAGCCCAGGAGGTTGGCGGGCCGACTCAGTTGGATCCCTTGCGAGAGCTGGGGTTGAACTTGTGGGGGATCCTCACCTGGCCGATTTCGCTGGGGTTGGTCGTCTTCTCCTGCTGGGTGCTGTATCGATTTGGCCCCAGCTTGCGCCGACCCCAAATGCCGATTTGGCCGGGAGCCATCGTGGCCAGCCTACTGTGGGTTGGGGTGTCGTGGGGGCTGCGGATTTACGTGGAGCACTTTGGGCAGTTCAACCAAGTCTACAGGGCGGTGGGGGCGGTTATTGTGCTGCTGCTCTGGGTTTGGCTCACTTCCTTGGCGCTGCTGTTTGGGGATCAAATCAACATCGCCCTCTACCAGGCGCGAAAATGGATTGCAGAACGGGATCCCTAGCCCCACCCCAAATCCGAGTTATGGATGCAGACGGAAATTCTTTCGCCCACTCCTGAGCACATTGCCGTAGCGGCGGCGGCCTTGCTGCAGGGCCAGTTGGTGGCCATCCCCACGGAGACGGTTTACGGCCTGGCGGGCCATGGCTTGGATGAGCAGGCAGTGGCGAACATTTTTGCCGCCAAGGAGCGCCCCCGCTTCGATCCCCTGATCCTGCATCTGCCGGCTGGGGTGACCCTAGAGCAATTGCAGGGGTGGCTGGTGGACGTGTCGGCTTTTACTCCCGCCGCTCGCGCTTTGCTGGGATCCTTGATCGACACCTTCTGGCCGGGGCCCCTAACCTTGGTGCTGCCCAAGTGTCCCACCGTGCCGGATCTGGTAAGCAGCGGGTTGCCTACTGTTGCCCTGCGGGTGCCTGCTCACCCGGTGGCTCAAGCTTTGTTGCAGGCGGTGCAAACCCCTCTGGCTGCCCCCAGTGCCAATCGCTTTGGCCGCATCAGCCCCACCTCAGCCCAGGCCGTCTATGCAGAGTTGGGAGGGCGGATCCCTTACATCTTGGATGGGGGAGAGTGTGCTGTGGGCCTGGAGTCCACCGTGCTAAAGCTCAGCCCCGAAGGGATCCCGACGCTGCTGCGCCCAGGAGGGATCCCACTGGAAGCCCTGGAGGCCCACCTGGGGTTGCCCATCCGGTTGCCCCCAGAACAGGCCCCCAAGGATGGCACAACGGGCCCGCCAGAAGCGCCGGGACGACTGAGCAGCCACTATGCCCCCAGTAAGCCCCTCCGGCTTTTGCCCACCCCTTTTGCCCAGCTTCAGCCCGGCGATTGGCAACAGGTGCAGCACCTGACAACCGGTCATTCCCACCTGGGCATCCTCAGCTTTGCCACGGATCCGCAGGCTCTGCTGAACACCCTCTCCCGCCATTGGCCGGGGATCACTTTCAGTTTGGAGTGTTTGGGTTCGGATCCCAAGGCAGCCGCCCGCGCCCTCTTTGCCAGCCTGCGCCGCCTGGATGAGGGAGATGCTACGCTCCTGCTGGCAGAGCCCCCACCCATCTCGACGGGGTTGGGCTATGCGATGATGGATCGGCTACGCCGGGCCAGCAGCCTTTCGCGTTAGCGTCGCTTAGCGATATGGAACTCTCCCCCCTCGTTGCCATCGTAATGGGCAGCGATTCCGATTTGCCCACCCTTGCACCTGCCGCCCAGGTGTGTGAGGAGTTTGGGATCCCTTACCAGATGCAGATCCTCAGCGCCCACCGCACCCCCGAGGCCATGGTAGAGTTTGCCCGCCGCGCCCATACCCAAGGGATCCGCGTCATCATTGCCGGGGCAGGGGGAGCAGCCCATTTGCCGGGGATGGTGGCCTCTCTCACCCCCCTGCCGGTGATCGGGGTGCCGGTGCTCAGCCCATCCCTGCAGGGGATCGACTCCTTATACTCGATTGTGCAAATGCCCAAAGGGATCCCGGTGGCCACGGTGGCCATTGGCAACGGCTACAATGCGGGTCTGCTGGCGGTGCAGATCCTGGCCAGTGGAGATCCCGACCTGCTCCGGCGAGTGATCGCCTATCGGGAAAGCCTAAAACAGGCGGTGCAGGAGAAAAACGACCAGTTGCAAACCCAAGGGTGGAAAGCCTATCTCGACTCCACCGGCAAAGCATAAGAGCATAATTTAGAGAACGTTGACCTATCTTGCCGCCTTGCAAAGGGCCAGATAGGGCCGAGTTTTGGGAGTTGCCATCGGTGAAACATCAATCGGGTCGCCCTTCTTCCGGCCAGGGATCCTGGCCAGAATATCTGCAGCGGGTGGGGCGTGGGGCAGTGGAGACGGGATCCCAAGTTGCTCTGTGGATCCTATCGGGGCCGCAGTGGCGGGTTTTGGCTCTGTCGGCCTTGGCGTTGGCAGGGCTGGCCTTCTGGAATGGGCGGCTGGCGCTCTCTCTGGGGGTGGGCACCTTGGTGATGTTGGGGCTACAGGGGGTGCGCAGCCCTGAGTTCAACCGCCGCTGGCAGGAGTGGCAAGCTTGGTTTCGGCAGGCGGATCGCTGGCTTTTGCTGGCAATTGGTTCGGGAGCAGCCGCCACCTTGGGCACCTACACCCTCATCTCCATCTGGGCAGAATCCACCCAACGCTGGCTGGCCACCGGTGCCATTCTACAGGGATTGGCCACTCTAGCCTTGTTGTCGCTGCTGTTTGGGGAGTGGCTCAGGGGCCGACAAGAGCGGCAACGGTCTCAATTGGAGCGCGACCTCAGCGACATTGCTTCTCCCGATCCCTTCCGACGGCTGGCGGGCGTTCGCCGCTTGCAGAGCTTAATGTCCCACCTGGATCCCGAGCAAACCCGGCTGGCGGTGGATTATCTGCGGTTGGCCCTCGACCAAGAGACGGTAGCGGTTGTGCGGGAAGCCCTGCTGGAGGCCCTACAGGGATGGGGGATCCTGCGCCGCCTCAACGATTTGACCAATCTCAAACACCCCAGCAGGGATCCCTCTTCAAACTAAGATAACGGCTGTCTTGGTCCTCAAGGGTTTGACCGGGATGATAAATTCAGTCCCTTGGGCAATCCGCCAAATAGATTGCTCACCTCAGGTTTAGCTAAACCGCCGAGAAGC
>NZ_JANSHQ010000530.1:0-826 GCF_047461715.1 Synechococcus sp. R8-2
ATTCCACTTCCCCGAAGGGAAGTGACTTATCAGGTATAGGGTTTTTGCTACGCAAACCTACATAAAATAAGGTATCGCATTCGGAACAACGGTTGATCCGGGTGGCGTGGAAGTTGCTTGCGGCTCAGGATCGGTTCCATTAACAGGAAATTACCGAGTACAGCGTATTCGCTTCGACCATCATCCGTTTCAACTACCCCTGCCAAAAGTGCCAGATCAGATCTAGATCATCACGTCTGCAGTTATTAAGCTTGTCTGAGACACATATTACGAACAACGCGAAAAAAGGAAGTAATATGGTAGAACATGAAAGCCTGAATACACCAACCAAACTTCTCCTAGTTGGAGTGGAGATCCTTTTTGTCTGTGCCCTGTTTCTCATGCGTCTTGGAGTCGCCGGTTGGCTTCTAATGATGTTTGGAGCGCTGCTTATTTTGCTGCTTACTTTATGGGCATTTGTGCATATAGCTTTGATGATCACATTCATTAGCGTTTTTGAATCAAGAAAGAGCGATATTGCGCTCTACCTCGCGACTCATTTTTTCTATCTTTGGGCCTGGTTATTTCAATTCGATGGCGATGATACCAGTGTAAAGTGGACTATTCGTCTCCTCCCATGCACGAACTTTCTGGAGCCTCTCCTCCGGAAATGGGGCGGAGTTCTATTTTTAACCACGAGTATCGCTACATTTGTTTGCTATTTGATAATCTTCATTTTAATAGTTATTCGCTTGGCTCGATTAATTTTCCATTGAGTTTTCATTAATTCCACTGCCCCGAAAGGAAGCGACTTCCGCCGATTATAACCCTTGCCCAGAGCGGGATC
>NZ_JANSHQ010000531.1:0-943 GCF_047461715.1 Synechococcus sp. R8-2
TTAGAGCGAACTCCAGCCGAGCGAAGAGATTGATCCACACTTCCATAAATCTGGGGATCGGCCAGAGCAGGATCTACCACATCGAGAATAACTCCTCCTGCCGCCAGGTGCGCAGTTGACCAACCTAGCCAACAGCCGATCTCTAGGGCGTTTTTTCCTTGTAGCTTAAGGGCAGTATTGTACAGAATATGAGCCTCGTCTCGACTAACAAAGCCGATAATAGGTTGACGCAAATCCGCAGTACAAAGGTGAGGAACTTCTTTCCGTAGATAAGGCCAGGGATGAGGCCCTGGATCGATAGCAGTCATTAGAGGGAAGCTGTAGTCGAGATATATTTTCTTTTGATTAGCTGATACATAGTCATACCTTCTGATTGGAGAAGAATGGCTTCTAGGATACCAAAGACTGGCTTCAACTTTGAAGCCATCGGTAGTATTAGCTACATGAGTTTTTCTATCCTTAGCTTGCTTGGTAGTAATGTGTAGAATTCCTAAAGGGATGTAAGGCTTCCAAGGCTCAACCCAGAGCTTTCTTTTTGGATCCCATAGAGGTAGTTTACTATGAACTGTCCAGTTACAAAACAATGGTAAAATTTGAACGTTATCTATCCCTAAGTCATTATGAATAGCCAGGTTTAGAGAACACTGATCTGAGAAGGATAGATCGCGGCTCATAGAGATAGCTTGGCTCAGTCTGTTTTTCCATGCTACCCAGTGAATACCGGAATTACTTCCAGAGAATACACCACTATTTAGAAATGGTCTTATGTATAGGTGGTTATATACATCTACATCTCCAAAGTACTTGATGTATTCCGAGCGGCGAAAAGCTTGAACCGAAAATGGATAGGGATGGAAGAGAGTATCTAGCAACTCAGGAACAACTGCAAGGTTTTTGTATCTTGCTCCCAGGGTAAGAAGCTCAATTGCAGACCAGTCTTGCA
>NZ_JANSHQ010000532.1:0-4194 GCF_047461715.1 Synechococcus sp. R8-2
GCGGGGCCATTGCGGGTGAGTTTTCTGATGGCAGAAGCTTCCGGTCAACCCGGCTCTTCTGGGGCTCAGCAGGCGGGGCGTCCTGAGGGATGACGGATCCACTCCACCCGGCAAGACTGAAGGGCCAACGAGTGCTGATCGGTTTCGACCCAGGGCGCGACAAATGCGGCATTGCTGTGGTGCAGGTGTTTACGCAAACGGAGCTGAAGGTTTTACACCGGGAGGTGGTCCCTTCCGCGGCAGCGCTGTCTAGACTACAAACGCTCCGGCAACAGTTTCAGGCGGAGCAAGTGATCCTGGGCAATCAGACGACGGCCCAAGCCTGGAAGTCTCAACTGGAATCCATTCTCCCCCCGCAGCAGATTGTCCTGGTGGATGAGCGGCACAGCTCCCAAGAGGCCCGTCAGCGCTACTGGGATTTTCACCCACCGCAGGGATGGGAGCGGCTGTTGCCCAAGGGGATGCGGGTGCCCGCCAAGGCTTACGATGATCTGGTGGCTCTCATTCTGGTGGAGCGGTACTGTCGTGGGCGAGATACGGCTGAGCCGACGTGAGCTTCTACAGGGGATCCTGCTGGGGCTAATGGCGGCAGGATGTGGGGGGCCGGATGCACACCTGCCTCTTGTCGTGGCGCTCAAGCAAGGGATCCCTGCCAGTTTGCTCAACGAGTTTCGCCGCAGGACTCAGGCCCGCTTTCGGCTGCAACTGTTGGATAGTCGGGATCAGTTGTTGGCCTATCTCCGGCAAAGTGTTCAGCCGGCTGATCCGGCCTGGTGGGATCCGGGGGGATGGTTCCGGCGGCGGCTGCCGGTGGCGGCTTTGAGTTTGTTGGGGGCCGACGGATTGGATCGGGCCATAGCTGCCGGTTGGCTGGCTCCTCTGCCGGCAAGCCTGTTGGGAGAACGATGGCAGAATCTGGATCCCCGTTGGCAAGCTGCGGCACTCCGGGAGGGGCAGATTTGGGGTGTGCCCTGGCGCTGGGGGGTAACGGCCATTGCCTACCGCCGGGATCGGGTGAGGGAGCCCATTCGGGACTGGGCGGATCTGTGGCGGCCTGAGCTGGCCGGCAAACTGACTCTGCCGGATCATCCGCGGGAGGTGATTGGGCTAACCCTAAAGAAAATGGGCCGCTCCTACAACGATCCCCTCAACCCTGAGGATGTCGAATTACGTCAAGAGCTGGGATCCCTGCATCGCCAGGTTTTAACTTACACCTCTTCCGACTACCTGCCCATCTTGCGCTTGGCCGATAGCTGGGTGGCCGTGGGCTGGTCGCAGGATCTCTACGCCACCCAAGCCAACTACCCTGAGCTGGCAGTGGTGATCCCGGCCTCCGGATCCGCCATCTGGTGGGATGTCTGGGTGCGACCCCACGTCGAAGACAATGCCCACACAGAATCAACCCAGACAGATTCCGGATCCCTGTTGGCTGACTGGCTTGATTTTGTCTTGAATCCTGAATTTGCCCCCCGCTTGGTCAATCTGAGCGGGATCCCTTCGGTTTTGCCGCTGGATTTGGCTCAACTTGCCCCACGCCTGCAACGCAGAGCCGACTTGCAAATCTCCACTTGGCAACGCTCGGAGATCTGGCGCCCCCTGAGCTCAGCCGAAGCCGAGTCCTATCTCAACCTCTGGGATCAAATGCGGCGGGGCCTTTTGTAGAAACACAGCGAGCGCGAGCCCTCCACTCTGCAACACTTCGTCAAGGTCCGCAATGCTTCTGAGGAGCTGTGGTAGGATGCCTGCTGTCTGATGAGCCAGTCGCATTTGCATCGAGGAGAGCACCTTGAGCCTGAGAGTTGCTGTTGTGGGGGGCGGGCCAGCCGGAGCCTCTGCTGCTGAAGTTCTAGCCC
This sequence comes from Synechococcus sp. R8-2, assembly GCF_047461715.1. Classification (NCBI taxonomy): domain Bacteria; kingdom Bacillati; phylum Cyanobacteriota; class Cyanophyceae; order Synechococcales; family Synechococcaceae; genus Synechococcus; species Synechococcus sp. R8-2. Next base: position 1,854 of record NZ_JANSHQ010000532.1, read on the forward strand.
AAGCGGGAATTGAAACCTTTTTGTTTGAGCGGAAGCTGGACAATGCTAAGCCCTGTGGGGGCGCCATTCCTCTCTGTATGGTCTCAGAATTTGACCTTCCCCCCGAGATCATCGACCGCAAAGTGCGCAAGATGAAGATGATCTCCCCCTCCAACTATGAGGTGGATATCGCCCTTGAAAAGGAAAACGAATACATCGGCATGTGCCGCCGCGAGATCTTGGATGCCTTCTTGCGCAATCGTGCCCACCAAAAAGGGGCGGAGCTGATCAACGGCAAGGTAATGCATCTGGAAATCCCCCAGAATGGCCGGGATCCCTACATCCTGCACTACAACGATTTTTCCGACGGATCGAGGCAAGGGGTGCCGCGTTCTTTGGCTGTGGATGTGGTGATCGGGGCGGATGGGTTCCACTCCAAGGTGGCAGAAGCCATTGGTGCTGGAGACTATAACTATGCGCTGGCCTTTCAGGAGCGCATCCGGCTCCCGGACGACAAAATGGCCTACTACGCAGAGCGGGCAGAAATGTATGTGGGGGACGATGTTTCTCCAGACTTTTATGCCTGGGTGTTTCCCAAGTCCAACCATGTAGCCGTGGGCACCGGCACCATGAGGGCAAACCAAGCCCACATCCAAAAGTTGCAAGCTGGGATCCGCGCCCGTGCTGCCGAGCGTATCCGCGGCGGCCAGGTGATCAAGGTGGAAGCCCATCCGATCCCAGAGCATCCCCGTCCGCGCCGTGTGGTGGGCCGTGCTGCTTTGGTGGGAGATGCGGCGGGATACGTCACCAAATCCAGCGGCGAAGGGATCTATTTTGCCGCCAAGTCAGGCCGCATGTGCGCCGAGACCATCGTCGAGACCTCCAACGGTGGCAAGCGCATTCCCACAGAGGAGGATCTAAAACTGTATCTCAAGCGCTGGGATCGCCAGTACGGCCTGACCTACAAGGTCTTGGACATCCTGCAGCGGGTGTTCTACCGTTCCAATGCCACCCGCGAAGCCTTTGTGGAGATGTGCGCCGACCGGGACGTGCAGAGGATGACCTTTGACAGCTACCTCTACAAGACGGTAGTGCCCATGAGCCCTTGGGTGCAGTTCAAGATCACGGTCAAAACCCTGGGCAGCCTGATTCGCGGCAACGCTTTGGCTCCCTGAAGTAACCCTACTGCCACTGGAAGGTCACCGTAACGCGATCCCAATTGGCCTCGGTTTTCAGCACACTGGCGGAGGCCCTTTGTCCGGGGGGCACGTCGCTGGGCTCAAACGCTGCCACTCGCGTATCGACAACTTCTTCTCCCCGATAGAAGGTGAAACGAGCACGGGCGTTGAGAACCGTGCGGGTGCTGCGGTTGATCGCTTCCACGCTTAGGCGGCTACCGGCCCCCACTCGTTCTTCCCGAATGGATCCCACGATTACAAAATCTCCTGGGCTAGCGGCAGACTCGGCTGGGGTGGCGGTCGGAACTGGGGTGCCAGGCTGTGGGGCCGTCTCGCTTTGCTTGGGATCCGACTGCCTCAGCAGCTCCAAAACACGGGCCAACTCCTGCTGAAAGAAAACAAAGGCTTCCCGCGATTGGTTGGCCACCTGGGCCAAAATCAGTCGATCCGACTCCTCTACCGGAATTTCCAGGAGGGGAGCTGGCCCTTTTAGGGTGACTCGGATGCTGGCGACTTCTTGGTTGATGAACTTATCCAGGTAGGGAAAGATGTTGAGAATGCAATCTTGGAAGGATCCCATCGGCATGATGCGATTGTTGGTCAGCACCAAGTCGGCCCGCTCACAGCTAGTCCGATCCTCCATATCAATTTCCAAGGGCACCCGAAAGGAGCCGAGGCTGGTGTTGGTGATGGTAACCCCAATGCCGTACACCTCCTGCCGCCAGCCGTGAACGATCTCCAGGCTGGGGCTGGTGACTTCCTCGGTGAAATACTCTCCGGCCCAGGTCGGGGATCCCCACAGAGGCAGGGCCAATAGCAGCACAGGGAAATGGCAGGTCAGTCTCCCCTTCACCTCAACCTTCCTTAACTCAACTCGCGGACTTTGGGGCAGAGCAGCGGTGTTTCTTGCTCCCCCGGGATGGCAATAGCCTAACCCAGGGCTGGCGCAAACCAGGGGGAGTCTTTGAATAATCTTTCCAACAATAACGGCTTTGAACTTCATCCGCTCTGCCCAAAGGGATAGCCCAGTACCCGGTCTTCATCGAGCTGGGGGTTGCCTTTGCGGTGGATCCCAGGGGCCATTTTGTCGGGGCAGCGCCACCGGCTTTGCCGTTTTCCGCCTTGCCAAGCAAGGGATCCCGTCTGCGATAGGATCAGAAGGTTCAGCTTACTAGCGCAGGAGC
>NZ_JANSHQ010000533.1:0-1695 GCF_047461715.1 Synechococcus sp. R8-2
GCCTGACTCAAGCCCAACTGGAGCAAGCTCAATATGTGCGCAGTTGTGGCAGTTGCCATGTGGCGTTGCCCGCCCAAGTGTTGCCCACTGAAACCTGGCGACGGCTGCTGCAGGATCCCAACCACTATGGCCAGCAGATCCAGCCCCTGAGCGGTGTGGCTTTACAACTGGCCTGGGGCTATTTGCGGCCCAACTCCCGGCCCCTGCGACAAGGGGAACAGGTGCCCTATCGCTTGGCAGATTCCCGCTATTTCCGCGCTTTGCATCTGCAAGTGGAGTTTCCCACTCCTGTGCGGGTGAGCGCCTGTGTGGATTGTCACCCCAGGGCCAATGGGGGGGATTTTGCCAGCCTCTCTGCAGAATGGCAATCTTGAGGAGCGCAACTGAGGCAATGCAGGTGGATCTGGCCACCATTCTGGCAGGCTATGCCCAAGGCTACTTCCTGATGGCCGACGAAAAGGCGGGATCCCTGGCTTGGTACAGCACCGACCGGCACGCGGTGATCCCCCTCGATGAGCGATTTCACTGCCCCCGTTCGTTGCGGCCCTTGGTGCGCAGCGGTCGCTTTCAGGTGCGGCTGAACTGCGCTTTTGAGCAGGTGGTAGAGGGCTGTGCCGCTCGTCCCCAAACCTGGATTAGCCCCGAGCTGAAGCAGATTTACGCAGCTCTGCACCGGTCTGGCTTTGCCCACAGCTTTGAAACCTGGCAGGGAGAGACCTTGGCAGGCGGGATCCTGGGTATTGCCCTTGGAGCGGCGTTTATCGGCGAGTCCATGTTCTACCGCATTCCCAACGGCTCGAAGGTGGCCTTGGTGAAGTTGGTGGAGCACTTACGGGAGCGGGGCTTTCGCCTCTTCGACGCTCAGTTGATGAACCCGCACCTGGCCCGTTTTGGTGCCTTTCTCATGGAGGGACAAGAATACCTGAAGCTGCTGCAGCAATGCCTGGGGATCCCTTGTCGGTTCGATTAGACCTGTGATGCTCAAAGCGACAGGCTTCCCAATAGCTGCTGTTAGATCATTGCAGCGGCTCTTGGTGGGAAACTTGGTGGAAAATGAGGGAGGACTCCACTCTGCTGCTGTGAGCGAATACATCCCGTGGTGGGCCAGCACATGGGATCCGCTCTGTTCCCGTCAGTGGCAGATGAGACTGGCTCGCAAACACCGTTCGTTGCCGTCTGTGCTCTTCTGCGCTCAGAACGAAGAACTATTATGCTCAGACCAAAGAACCATTAGATTAGATGGGCATTGTTATAAGGTGAGAGGAGTTCTCTACTGCTGTTGAGATTGTCATGAGCCAAAAGCTTCTGTTCGTCTGTCTGGGCAACATCTGTCGTTCTCCCACCGCTGAAGGCATCACCAATCACCTTTTGCGCAGCAGCGGCCATAAGGAAGCAATTATCTGCGACTCAGCAGGTACGGCAGCCTATCACATCGGCAGCCCCCCAGATAGGCGCATGCAACAAGCAGCCCGATGCTATGGCCTAGAGCTACAAGGCAAGGCCCGCCAGATTCGACCTGCCGACCTGCGCGAGTTTGACCTGATCCTGGCTATGGATCGACAAAATTACCGCGACATTCTCAGCTTGGATCCCCAGGGAAAATATGCCGAGAAAGTGCGCCTGATGTGCAGCTATTGCCGCTCTCATTCTGACGAAGAAGTTCCGGATCCCTACTACGGGGGTGAGGCTGGATTC
>NZ_JANSHQ010000534.1:0-1960 GCF_047461715.1 Synechococcus sp. R8-2
CCGCACCGCTGACGCGAACAGCCGCTCCCGCCTGGGATCCCGCTAGCCGTTCTCGACAGTTCCCCCTCTCCCCCTGAGAGAGGTTGGAGATGAGGGCCTAAGCCTAAGTGTTGAAGTAGCGGGCTGCCGGATGGTAAGCAACGATGGCGGTGGTGGACTGTTCCGGATCCAATTGATCGCTTTCGTCCATGGTGAGGCCAATGCGCTCGGCCTGGAGCAGCTCCAGCAGAATCCGTTGGTCGGCGATGTTTGGGCAGGCGGGATAGCCGAAGCTGTAGCGGGATCCCCGATAGCCCTGGTGCAGGATCTTGCGGATGTCGGGGCTATCTTCGTGGCCGAACCCCAGCTCCCGCCGGATGCGGGCATGGCACCATTCCGCCAGGGCTTCCGCCAGGGTCACAGCCAGGCCGTGGAAATACAGGTAGTCGGTGTACTGGCCTTCGGCAAAGAGGCGCTGGGCATAGGCGGTGGCCTCTGGGCCCACCGTAACCGCCTGCATGGGGAAAACATCTACTAGGCCAGTGGAGCGATCGGCAAAGAAGTCAGCGATACAGTAGCGGTGGCCGCTCTTTTGGCGGGGGAAGGTGAAGCGGGCCAATTCCCGCACCCCTGGAGAGAGTTGCGGGCGCTCCACCGTGGGCAGTTGGAAATAGGTGGTGGAGCCTGGCTCCAGGGCAAACAGCTCCGGGAAGCTGGCCGGGTCGAAGAGGATCAAAGTGTTCCCCTCTGCCTGGGCCGGGAAATAGCCGTAGACCACTTGGGGGTGCAGCAGATCCTCAGCCAGGATTCGCTCCTTCCAGCGCTCGATCACCGGCTCCACCTGGGTGGCGATAAACTCGGCAAACTCCTCCGCCGACTGGTCGCGGGGCTTGCGAATCTGCCATTGTCCGGCCACCAGGGCCTGCTTGTCGATGTAGAAGAAGACTTCCGGCCAGGGGATCTGATCCGAGGCGAGAAGTTTGGATCCCCAGAAAGGCGGGATGGGTCGCTCGGTCTCCAGGGCAACGGCTTCAGAGCGGCGGGTGTCTTGGGACTCGGAGAGGGTGAGGGCGGGAGCAGCTCCCACGGTGGTCTCCGCAGGGGGCAGGCTGGGATCCGTTTCCTCTGGAACCCAAGAAGCCTCTTTCTGGCCATTGGCAGAGGGGGATCCCAGCTCTAGGTCGTCCAGAAAACCCAGCCGGTCATCCCAGCGGCCAGCAGCCTTGGCCTGCATCAGCCGATCCATAAAGTGGAGATCGACGAAGGCGTCGCGGCCATAGATCACCTGGCCTTTGTAGGTCTGGCGGCAGTCTTCTTCCACAAAGCGGCGGGTAAGGGCAGCCCCTCCTAGGATGACCGGCACGGTGATGCCCCGCTCGTTAAACACCTCCAAATTCTCTTTCATAAAGGCCGTGGATTTCACCAACAGGCCGCTCATGGCAATGCAGTCGGCCTTGCTCTTTTCATAGGCTTCGATGATGTTCTCCACCGGCTGCTTGATGCCCAGGTTGATGACTTTGTAGCCGTTGTTGGTGAGGATGATGTCCACCAAGTTTTTGCCAATATCGTGGACATCCCCCTTGACGGTGGCAATCAAAAGAGTGCCTTTGCACACTTCCTCTCCCACCTTTTCCATGAAGGGCTCCAGGTATTTCACCGCCGCTTTCATGGTTTCTGCCGACTGCAGCACAAAGGGCAGTTGCATCTTGCCGGCACCGAACAGCTCCCCCACCTCCTTCATGCCGTCCAGCAAAAAGGTGTTGATGATCTCCAGGGGAGGATAGTTCTGCAGTGCCTCCGCCAGGGTCTCCTCCAGGCCAATCCGCTCGCCGTCGATGATGTGCCGCCGCAGCCGCTCCTCCAGGGGTAAATCTGCAAAAGATCCGCCAGAGCGCAGTTCCTTCCCGGAAACTCCCGCAAACAGCTCCGTCAGCCGCGCCAGAGGATCGTAGGTGCAAATGCCCGAGGACTCCGTCCCGCT
>NZ_JANSHQ010000535.1:0-2062 GCF_047461715.1 Synechococcus sp. R8-2
GGACTTCGTCCCGCTGACGCGATTGGCCTCTGGCTCCTGTTTTTCTGCTACTAAGGCAATCTCGCGGTCGTAATCGTTAAAGCAAATGCGGGTAAGGCGCTCGTGGGCGATACGGGCGCTGTATTTGATCGGGTGGAAGTAGCGCAGATAGACGCTGTAATCGGAGACGTGGCGGTGAAAATCGATCACCAAAGGCTCGTCTTCAGGGCGGATGGGGCGAATGGTGATGCCGTCCCGGAAGCTCCAGATGTACTGGGTGGGATAGGGGCGGATGGCCAAGGGCACCTGGGGATCCTGCTCGGTTCGCAAAATGACGCGGGCATCCAAAGCCAGCAGGCCCTCGCTGGAAGCCAGCAGCGGATTGATGTCGATCTCTTTAATCTCCCGCTGCTCGGCCACCAGTTGGCTAAAGCGCACCAAGAGCTGTTCCAGGGCCTCCAGATCGACAGCTGGGCGTCCGCGTACCCCCCTGAGGGCCTTGTAGATGAGGGTGTTTTCCATCAGGCGCCGCGCCAAGGTGGTGTTGAGGGGGGGAAGGCCAATGGAGCGATCCTGAAACACCTCCACCAGTTGTCCGCCACTGCCAAACAGCAACACCGGCCCAAACTGGGGATCCTGGCTGCTCCCCAGGATCAGCTCATAGCCATCCGTGTCCACCATCGGCTGCACCGTGACCCCCTGGAAGTGCTCCGGCCCCGCTTTCTCGCTGACGTTGCGGAGGATTTGCCCGAAGGCCCGGCGCACCGCCTCAGCATCGGGCAGGTTGAGCTGCACGCCGCCCACATCGGTTTTGTGGGTGAGGGTGTGGGAGTAGAGCTTCACCACCACTGGGTAACCCATGGCCTCGGCAGCTTCCACTGCTGCTTCGGGGCTCTTGGCCACCCGCGTCGGCACCACGGGGATCCCGTAGGCGGCCAGGATTTCCTTAGATTCGACCTCCGTGAGAAGCGTGCGGCCTTCCCGCCTCGCCTGGGCAAGGGTTTGCTGCACTTTTTCCTGCTCCACTGGCCTGGTGGGAGCCAGGGTGGGGGTTTCGTAGAGGGCCTTGAGGTTGTCACTAAAGCGCCACAGATGGCTAAACACCCGCGCCGCTTGATCCGGGTAGCGGTAGGTAGGGATCCCGGCCTGGTTGAGGATCTGCTCGCCGACATCCACGCCAGCTCCCCCCATCCAACTGGCCAGAATGGGCTGCCGGGATCCGCTGCGCCGCCAGGTCTCCACCACTTTCTCAGCCGTGCGGGTGGGATCCGTCATGGCTTGGGGGGTGAGGATGACCAGGCAACCCTGGCTGCCGGGATCCCGCAACACCACTTCCAAAACTTGGGCAAAGCGCTCCGGATCGGCATCCCCCAAAATATCAATGGGATTGCCGTGGCTCCAGTGGGGGGGCAAGAGCTGGTTAAGCTGCTCCAGGGTTTGGGGGGAGAGCTGGGCCAGGGATCCCCCGGCGCGGATGAGGGCATCGGTGGCCAGCACCCCTGGCCCGCCGGCATTGGTGAGGATGGTCAGGTGAGGGCCCTGAGGACGGGGCTGTTTGGCCAGCACCTCCGCCAGGTCGAAGAGATCTTCAATGTGATCCACCCGCAGCACGCCGCAACGGCGGAAGGCCGCATCCAACACTGCGTCGCTGCCGGTGAGGGAGCCCGTGTGGGAAGCGGCTGCTTGGGCTGCCGCCTGGGTGCGCCCCGCCTTGATGACAATGATGGGCTTGCTCAGGGCCACCTCTCGGGCCGCGGACAGAAAAGAGCGGGCATCCCCGATGGATTCCATGTACAAGACAATGCTGTGGGTATGGGGATCCTCGCCCAAGTAGTCGATTAAGTCTCCCCAGCCCACATCCAGCATCGATCCCAGAGAGATAAAGGCGCTGAAGCCCACATTTTCCTGCAGGCTCCAGTCCAGGATCGAGGTGCACAGGGCCCCACTTTGGCTGATGAAGCCCACATTGCCGGGCCGGGCCATCTGGGCAGCAAAGGTGGCGTTTAAGCCCGTGTGGGGGTTTTGGATCCCCAGGCAGTTGGGGCCAATCAAGCGCAGCTTCCCAAGGACTCCGTCCCGCTGA
>NZ_JANSHQ010000536.1:0-902 GCF_047461715.1 Synechococcus sp. R8-2
ACAGCGGTGCGGAGCACTTTGTCTGGGATCCCTGCTGCCCCTTCTCTGGAGAGGTTGAGTCTTGAGCAGGTCAACCTCTCCGCCTCTTCGCTGGCCTTGCTGGACCATTGCCCCCGCCTGTTTCGCTATGTGTACCTGGAGCGGTTGATCTGGCCCGCTGCCAGTGTTTTTGAGCACGAGCTGGAGCAGAGGCGCGGACGGCAGTTTCACCGTTTGGTGGAGTGGCACAGCCGCGGGCGGCAGGTGGAGCCGCGTTTGTCTGCCCTGGATGAAGTGGTGCAGCAGGGGTGGCAGGTGTTTTTGGCCAGTCCCCATGCCCATCCCCAGGGACGGGTGTTGGCGGAGTTGCCCCTGTGGCAACGGATTGAGGGCTTTAAGTTGATAGCCCGTTTGGATCGGCTGGTGATTATCCCCGGATCCCTGCACATCCTGGACTGGAAAACTGAGCGTCAACGTCCTCGCGATGAACAGTTGGCCCAAGACTGGCAGGTGCGCCTTTACCCTCTGCTGCTCTGCGAGGTGGCCCAGCAGCTGCCCCTGGAAGGCCCTTTTGAGCCGGAGCAGGTGCAACTGACCTTTTGGTATGTGCAACATCCGCAGCAGCCCTTCCACCGGTATTACAGCGCCGCCGCCTATGAGCAAGACCTGGCCCACCTAAGAGCCACTCTGAACCACCTGCGGCAACTGGAGGCGCAAGACTTTCCCATGACCCCCCATACTGAGCGCTGCAACAGTTGTCTGTTTCGCTCCCGCTGCCATGGGCTGCTACCGGAAGGGATCCCCTCTCAAGACCTCACGGATTGGGTCTGGCCAATGCAGGAGCCCGCGACACCTGCGGATCCCATCGCCGATACTTATTGGGAGCAGTAATGGGAGCAGTAAGGACTCCGCCCCGCTGACGC
>NZ_JANSHQ010000537.1:0-3827 GCF_047461715.1 Synechococcus sp. R8-2
CTTGCCGCGCCTTTTGGTCAATGGGATCCCTCTCCTCAGGGCACGACCAACACCGGGCAGGGGGAGAGATCGATCACGCGGTGGCTCACGGAGTTGTTCTGCCCCTCTCCAGATAGGGTGAGGCCGCGGCAGCCCATCACAATCAGGCTGATCTCCAGCTCGTCTGCCACATCACAGATGACAAAAGGTACCTTCCCCTCTCGATACTCACTCTTGACGTTGCTAAGGCCGATTTGATGCAGGCCGGACTCCGTTTGCTTAAGCAGGTTGTGGATGTTCTGCCGGGCTTGCTCGGCTCGCTCCGGGTCAAGCTCCGTATCATCCAGCACAGAAAGCAAATACACTTGGCTCTTGTAGCGCTGTGCTATGTCCGCCACCAAGGGCAAGGCGTGGCTGGTTTCACGCGAGTTATCGATGGGAAAGAGCAGTTTGTCGAACATAGCCGAGGATCCCAACGGTCGACCCCAGTCCCTATCCAAATTCAAGTTCAAGGCGAAGGCTGACTTTATTCTACCAACTTTGCCGGGGGCTGAAGGATCCCAGCCCATTTTCCTATTGTGAGGGGCTCGACCTTAGCCGCTTGGCATCAACCGGAAACGGGAGCCCTTTTGGATAAGCAGTAGAAGACGCCCTGCATACTGCTCATGGGAAAGCCCGACCTTTTGAAGCTGTGCTTGGCTGGGGTTTACGCAGTTCCTGCCGTTGGGCCACTTCCAGATCAAGCTAAACGGCAATTGGGATCTAGAGCCGCAGAAATGGTCTCCTGGATCTGCTGTTGCTGCAGGGATCCCTTGGGCAGTTGCCTATTGTTTTTGACAAACCTGGCATTCCAACCCGCTGTCAGGGCACCATCCACAAAATCTGCATCTGATAAAAGGCTCAAAGTTTGCTGCAGTTCTGCCGTGTTGAGAACATTGCCAATACACAAAAAATATTCTGGAAACCCAAAAAATCAGAAGAGGCCAAATCCTCAGTAGCATGAAAGTTATTCCTATGTAAATCTTATCTGGCTTTGATTGCCTCTTTGGAACGAATCGGTAGAAATGGCCAGCGGAAAATCGAGCGCACTTCCCCCCTCTGCAGACCTCAACCGGTTAGAGCGTGCAAGGCTCCTGTTGCCCGCCGCAGAAACCGCAAGAGAAGGTTAAGCTAAGGCTCTGTTGGCCCCCGACCCTCAGATTGGCAGGATTGGTGTCATGTTCCAGATCCAACCCCTGACTCCAGAACGGATTGCCCGTATGGCGGCAGGAGAGGTGATCGACTCTCTGGGGGCTGCTCTGCGGGAATTGCTGGAAAATGCCCTCGATGCCCAGGCCACCCGCATTCAAGTGGAGATCTGGCCGACTCGCTGGCAGGTGCGGGTGGGGGATAACGGCCACGGCATCCCGGCCTCGGAGCTGGAGCAGGTGGCCCGCCGCCATACCACCAGCAAACTGGAAGGTCGCAGCCTGGGATTTCGTGGGGAAGCCCTGCACAGCCTAGCCCGCTTGGGATCCCTGGCTATCCAAACCCGCCACGCTGACGATGCTCACGGCTGGCTGGCCGCCTACGACCGACAGGGGGAGCTGATCCACAAGCAGCCGGCAGCCACTGCCTTGGGAACGGTGGTCACGGTTGCGGATTTGTTTGCCGACTGGCCTCTGCGCCGTCGGGCCTTGCCTCAAACTCGCCCGCTCCTGACCCTGGTGCAGAATGCAGCCCTAGCCCATCCCTGGGTCAGTTGGCAGGTGCATCAGGAAGGGCAATTGCTGCTCAGCCTCTGGCCGGGAAAATCTCTGCAAGATCTGCTGCTGCAGGTGTTGCCGCAGTTGGATCCCACGGATCTGCGCTATCGGCGGATCCAGGATGGGGATAGCGATTGGGAAGTGGTGCTGGGCCTGCCGGATCGCCTGCATCGCTCCCACCCCGATTGGATCCGTGTGGCCGTAAACGGACGGTTTGTGCAGATGCCCGACTGGCAACGGCTGATCCAGTCGGTTTTTCACCACGCGTTGCCTCGCCACCGTCATCCACTGGTGGTTGTTCACCTGCGCCTGCCCCCAGAGCAGGTGGATTGGAACCGTCATCCTGCCAAAAGCGAGCTCTACCTGGAGAATCTGACGGCCCGCCAGGAGCAGTTGCGCCAACACCTGCACTCCCTTCTGCAATTGGGATCCGAGCAGGCCAGCCGCCGCTCTGTGCATCTGATCCGGGCCAGCGAGGCCAAGGTGGTCTATCGAGTCTCGCCCGATCTCCAGAGCCGTTTTCCTCCCTCTGACCGCCCAACTTCTCTCCTGCCCCCCCTCAAGGCGCTGGCCCAACTGCATCGGACCTACATCTTGGCAGAGCACCCCCAGGGGTTATGGCTGGTGGAGCAACACCTGGCCCACGAGCGAGTTCGCTATGAGTACATCCAGCAGCATTGGCAACTGGTGGCACCGGAGACGCCCGTAACGCTGCAAGGACTATCGCCCCAAGCCCTGGAGCGGTTGGAGCAGTTGGGGCTGGAGCCGGAACCCTTCGGCCCCAATACCCATCTCATTCGACGCCTCCCTTTGGCTTTGGAGTCGGAAGATCCAGAAGAGGTACAGGGATCCCTGCTAGAGCTCAGCCGTTGTCAAGATGTGCAGGCAGCCCAGGTGGCGGTGGCCTGTCGAGGGGCCTTGCGCAATGGGATCCCGCTGACCCTAGAGCAGATGCAAAAGCTGTTGGAAGCTTGGCAGCGCACCGCCAATCCCCACACTTGCCCTCATGGTCGCCCGGTCTACCTGGCCCTGGCAGAAAAAGATCTGGCCCGTTACTTCCGCCGCCGTTGGGGCCTCTGCGACCGGCCTATCTCCGACTCCAAACTGGGATCCCTATGGGAGCTGGATCCGCTGGGAGACAGGTTTGCCGCCCAGGTGCGCTCTTCTGCGTCGGATCCCACGGACGAGCCCAGCTCCACCCCACTATAATCGGGGGTGTCCAACTGCTGAAACCCCTGAAACTCCATGGCTTCTTATCTCAAACTCAAAGCCCAAGAAGAGACCTGGCTGCAGCGCCATTCCCGTCTGATCTTGGCGATCCTGGCCGGCCTGGGATCCCTGCTGACGGCCTATCTCACCTACACCAAGCTGACGGAGCAGCCCGCCGCCTTCTGCACTGGGGATGGAGGGTGTGACCTGGTACTCTCCAGCCGTTGGGCAGAGTTTTTGGGGATCCCGACCGCGGCTGTTGGCCTGTTGGGGTTTCTGGGAGTCTTGGCGCTGGCGGTGCTGCCGGATGGGATCCCACTGGTGAAGCGGTGGCGCTGGCCGGCCCTGTTTGGCTTGGTTTCCGCCATGACCGCCTTTGAGATGTACATGCTTTACCTGATGGTGGCAGTGCTACGGCAATTCTGCATGTACTGCACCACCGCGATCATCTTGGTGGCAGGGCTATGGCTGGTGACCATGCTGGGCCACCGCTGGCTGGATGGGGGCAAGATGGCCTTCAGCTACATTCTGGTGGCCTTTCTCACATTGGTGACCACGATTGGGGTGTACGCCAACCAAGTTCCCCCGCCTAGCCCCCTGGCGGTAGGGTTAGCAGCCCACCTGCGGCAGATCGGCGGCACTATGTACGGGGCCTATTGGTGCCCTCATTGTCAAGCTCAGAAAGAGCTGTTCGGGGCAGCTTTCGACCAAGTGCCCTACGTGGAGTGCTCCCCCAACGGCCCCGGCACTCCACAGGCTCGAGAATGTACAGAAGCGGGGATCACCAGCTATCCCACCTGGATCATCAATGGCCGCACCTACACAGGCGTTCGCTCTCTGGAAGCCTTGGCGGTGGCCTCTGGCTATCCGCTGGAAGAGCATGACTCTAGTCAA
>NZ_JANSHQ010000538.1:0-723 GCF_047461715.1 Synechococcus sp. R8-2
ACACCAACGCCAACGCCAACTCCTACCCCGCCACCCCCGTCTTGAGCACCGGCCCCATTCAAGTTACCTTGAGTTGGAACACCATCGATGACCTTGACCTGTATGTTACGGATCCCACGCAGCAGACCGTGTTTTTTAACAACCGAATTGTCCCTTCTGGAGGACGGCTGGATGTGGATGCCAATGCCGACTGTGTTGCCGTAACCCAAAATGCTGTGGAGAATGTCTTTTGGGTTTCCACCCCGCCCTCAGGGCCATACTTCATCGAGGTGAGATTGTTCCGGCGCTGCTCCCAATCAACTGCTCCCATTCCCTTTACCGTAACGGTTCGCAAGAGCGGAAACGTCGCGCAGACTTTTAGCGGCTCGGCCACATCCCCTGGCTTGGCGGGTAGGTTTACGTTTTCCTTCCCCTGAAGTTAGCCAAGGCTGGCAGCCATCTGCCCTGCCCACGTATGGCCATTTTGGTTCAGACTAGGACACCACACCTATACTCATACTCAGATCTTTGATTGCAGATCGCAGAGTTCAGAAGACCTTATTTCTGCGCCCCAGGCATCTCCTTCCCACTAAGGACAGCTCCAACTTCGCGGCCTCGACGCTTTTTCTGGCCATCACCTTGCGGCAGCGGGCGATGCTGGAAGGCAGTCCCACAAGTTCAAACAGTCACATCCCCTGGGAAAGGGGCTAGGGGTGGCGGACAGCGGCGCGGAGCGCTTTGCGT
>NZ_JANSHQ010000539.1:0-1786 GCF_047461715.1 Synechococcus sp. R8-2
TGGGCGTGGGTGTCGGAGTTGGTGTTGGCGTCGGAGTAGGAGTAGGAGTTGGGGTAGGGGTGGGCTGGGGCTGGACGATGGCCAGGGCCTCTTCGGCTTTTAGCTCCCCCCGAACCAGCTTGGAGAGGGTATCTTGGCCGCCAGGGGTGTAGGTGATCTCGCGGGCGGCGCTGTTGAACACATTGCGGATGGGATCCCCTTTGCTGTCCACCAGTTCCAGCACCATCACATTGCGACCGGGCCTGAAGCCCTTCAGATAAAAAGACTCCCAGCGATCCAGCAGGCCGGATTGGCCGTTGAGGGTGTAGCGGATCCGCCAGTCCCGTGGCAAGTCACTCAACAGGCTCTCCCGCACCGGGGCATTGGCCAGCCAGAAATCCACCAAGATTGGCTCGGCCCCGTAGCTGCCTGTGGGGCGGTTGTAGGTGAGCAGGGGCAGTTGCGGCTGTGGCACGTACTCGGGGGTGGGAGCTAACACGTGAAAGCTGACCTGGGCATAGGCTTCAGAGTTTTTGAAGCTCTCGTGCCAGGGTTTGCCGGCAAACACCCGCAGAGTATGGGATCCCGGCTCCAAATCCTTGAAAACGAGGGGAGCATCGGCATCGTAATGGGCGATGTAGGGCCGGTTGTCCAGCACCACGTGCAGATGAGGGCCAAGACCCAATTGCGGATCTTTGAAAAGTGGGTACCCTTGCACCGCGAAGCGAACGGTTACCTGCCGCTCTGGCAACACCTCACCTGGCTTGGGGCTGAGGATCTGAACTTGCGGGCGACAATACTGCAAATGGGCATCCAGCTTGGCAATCTCCGGGGGAACCGGCACGCGCTCTAGCTGGGGAAGCTGTTCCTGCGGGGGTTTAGGCGGGGATCCCCCACAAGAGGCCAAAACGAGGGCGGCCAACAGACAGATCCACCATCTCAACAACCCCCACCTTCTCAACCTGGCATTTCCCGCGTGTTCTTGCATGAGCCTCACATCCCGACACTCTCGGTACCCTGCCGAGCTGCAGATAAGCCATCCCCACATTACCAGCATGTGTCCTTTGGGGAGGATCCCTTCCCCCGCCCTAGAATGGGATCAACTGGCCTGGCTCAAGCCGGGTCGGAGACACTTTTGAGGTCGTGTATGGCTCTGTTGGCGATAACAGCTCTTGCGGGCATGGATCTGGCCCAGTGGCAAGCTCTGCTCAACAACGTGGCGTTTGCCATTTCTCTGGGGGCCATGCTGTTCTACTGGGGTGGGGCAGCTTTTCCCCAGGTGCAGCTTTTGGCCGAATTGGGCCTAGCGGGGATGATCGGGGCAAACTTGACGATGGCCGCCCTGTTGACGGCCCGCTGGATCGATGCAGGCTACTTCCCCTTGAGTAATCTGTACGAGTCTTTGTTTTTCCTGGCCTGGGGGATCACCGCTTTGCACCTGCTGGCCCTCCACTGGAGCCGCAGCCGCTGGGTGGGGGTCATGACTGCCCCAGTTGTAACCGGGATCGTAGCCTTTGCTGCCTTGGTGCTGCCGGAAGATATGCAGGTAGCCCAGCCCCTCGTGCCGGCTTTGCAATCCAACTGGCTGATGATGCACGTGACTGTGATGTTGCTGGCCTACGCGGCGCTGCTGGTGGGATCCCTTCTCTCCATCAGCTTTCTCATCGTCACTCGCGGTCAGGAAGTGCATCTCAAGGGCAACTCCCTCGGCCTGCAATTTCGCCCTCCCCAACCCCAAACCCATCCCGAATGGGCGGAAGCCACCCTGCCTTCCCCGGCTTCAGAACTGGCCTACGCCGGCCTCCGC
>NZ_JANSHQ010000540.1:0-5728 GCF_047461715.1 Synechococcus sp. R8-2
TCAGCGTAAATGTATCAGGAACCCACAAGACCATCCTCTTCACCCTAAATCAAGCCCCGACTTTTGAGGCGACGATGGAGCAAAAGCAGCGTATCCGCCTCGCCGACATTGCCCGGAAACAACACCACCGGCAGGTTGGGAAAGCGGGGATGATCGGACGGGGTGATCACCATCGAGATCCCAGGGTAGACTTGCCCCAGCAGACGCACCGCCGGCAAGTTGAGGCCAACGCTGAGGGTGTCGTTGGAGGTGATGCCGCCCTTGCTGATGAGATAGCCGATCCCTTCTGGCAGCCCCTGCACCACACCCATCAACAACCGGGAAACCTTCTGCCCAAAAGCTAGGCGCATTTCTACGGCGTCCTTTTCGAACGTCAGTTCCTCTCGGCTGGTGTAGACCACCGGCGTCAGACCCTTCTCGTAGGCGCTGTGAACTTGGGCCAGGATCCCTGGCAGCAGCTCCGCGTCGGGATCCAATAGTCGCCTCACCTCCACCTCGATGCCTTGGGTTTCAGGCTCCTGCAGAAGGCGGGCCAACTGCTGGCTGGACTTTTGCACATGGGATCCCACGATCACCACCCCCGGTTGAGAGGAGCGAACAAACTGCCCCATCTGTTCCGGGGGAACGGGTTGTGGCGGCAACTGGGCCAGAGCCGTCAGGAGGCTGGCGGCACTGCGAAACAAAAAGCGTTTGCCTTGAGAGGCTGCCGCCAAAACATCTTGGGCAAAGCGATCCAGATCCGCCTGGGTTTCTCCATCCACCACACAGCAGACATTCCCCTCCAGACTCAAAAGCCGCTCCAGACAGCCGGCGCGAATCTGCTCTAGGGTCAATCGCTCCACCTGCTCAGCCCGGATCCGCCCCTGGGTTTTCTCCTGCACATAGTCCGGCAAATAGCTGTGGTGGTAGCCAAACACCGAGTCGCGGGCAAACTCCGTCTCATGCACCGGCACCCAGCGCTCCCCCACCCGTAGGTAGTGGACACTGTTGCGGGTGATGCGCCCTCCCTCAAAAAAGGCCGGCACCAGAAAATGGGCATCAAAAGGCCCCAGCTCTGCTGCCATCACATCCGTTTCCAGGGGGTAATGCCCCCGCAGCGTCGAGTCGGAGCGGCTAACAAAAAGGGCCCGCTCCCACCCCAGCTCCCCCATGGCCTGCTTGAGGGCCCGGCAGACCGACCGCGTCACCTCTTCGGCCTTGGCCGGCGGCAGGGATCGGGTGTTGGTGAGGATAAAGCGAATTGGCGAGCTATCCTGCAACCCCAGCTTCAAGGTCTCCGGATCCCAGCGGGTGAGGAGCAGGCAACTGTGAACGGTTTGGGATCCGGTGGGATCATCGTCCAACACAATGATGGGGGGAAGAGCCATGAGACCGTCTCAATCGACAAAGCAACCCGAGAACTCCAGACAGACGAATCCCCCTCAAAGGGCAACCGCTATTTTCATCTTCCCCCAAGTTGGCCATCTTCCCTGCCCCTATTCCAGGCGAAGTTTGCCATGATTGAGATCAGCTGGCTCTGGTGATCCAAAACAACTGCAACCCTTCCCCCCCCTGCCCACATCCATGGGAGAAAGCCATGGGGCAAGCTGAGCTGCAACTTCAGATTAAGCGGATTCAGCAGGATGTGCTGCGTATGGGGGCATTAGTGGAAAAATCGGTGGTCTTGGCCCAGCAGGCCCTGTTTGAACAGAACTTGGCCGCCGCCGAACAGGTGATCGCCCAAGACAAGCAAATTGACCGTTTTTATCGTCAAATCGAGAAAGACTGTATTAATTTGATTGCCTTGCGCTCCCCGGTGGCGCGGGATCTGCGCTGGATCAGTACCCTGATGCAACTGGTACGCGATCTGGAGCGGATTGGCGACTACGCCAAAGATTTGGCCGAAGTGGCCCTGCGCTTGGTCATGTACCCGCCGCCCCCGGAGCTGGGTCGTATTCAGGTGATGATGCAGCGTTGCCAGAAAATGCTCAGCCACAGCCTAGTGGCCCTGACAGAATTGGACGCCGACCTGGGCCGACAACTGAAGCGGGAAGACGACGCCGTTGATGAAGATTACACTAACCTTTACAATACGTTGGCGCAGCAGTCTGACATTCGCGGATCGGTCGAGCCTATTCTATTGATGTTGCTGGCGATCCGTTACCTGGAGCGTCTGGCCGACCACAGCACCAACATCGGTCAGCGGGTAGCTTTTATCGTCACCGGCCAGCGTGACTAACGCCAACGGGTTGGGTCTTGTGATGTCTTAACCCCTCTTCTTCTCTCCTCTTTTGCCAATACCCAAAATGGACTTCTCTCGAATTTTTCAGCATTTTCTCTCTCAGCCTCCCGAGCAATTGACCGACAAAGATACTCTTCTTGCTCTCTTGCAGTCCGCCGATCCAGAAGCGCCGGAAATGCTGGAGATTGCCCTCGATGGCCTGGTGCGGGCCGGGTTTCTGGAACGATCCGGGGATCCACCCCGTTATCGGCGCAAGCCGGACGAATCTTTGGTGGTGGGGCGTTTGCGCTGTTCCAGCAAAGGCTTCTGCTTCGCCATTCGGGACGAGCCGGGGGTAGAGGATGTGTACATCCACGGCAGCAACCTCAGCGGCGCCTGGAATGGGGATCAGGTGTTGGCGCGGGTCACCAAAGATGGCAACCGTCGCCGCAGCCCTGAGGGAGAGGTGGTGGCCGTTGTGGAGCGGGCCAATTCTGCCCTGGTGGGTCGCCTCAAACAGACGGAACAGGGTTTTCGGGTGGTGCCCTTGGACGACCGGCTGCTGTTCGAGCTGGCCCTGACGGAGGGATCCCCTGTCGAGCTGGCAGAGGGGCGGGTGGCCTATGTGGAGGTGAATCGCTACCCGCTGGGGGATCTGCCCCCAACCGGAACCATTCGCAAAATTTTGGGCGACGGCCCAGAGGCCTCCATCGATGCAGATTTGGTCTGTTGCAAGTACGACCTACCGCAGGAGTTTCCCGCTCCAGTGTTGGAGGCAGCAGCAGCTCTGCCCAAAAAGCTCAGCCGCTCTGACCAAAAGGGCCGCCGCGATCTGCGCGATTGGTTTTGCATCACTTTGGAGCCTTTGGATCTGCAGCATCCCCACGGCTTGGAACCCAACGTGGCTGTTTCCTTGCAGCGGCAAGAGAATGACCACTGGCTGCTGGGGATCCACATTGCTGACGTGGCCCATTGGCTGGATCCCGACCACCCCTTGGAGCAAGAGGCTCAGCAGCGGACGGCCACCGTCTACCTCGATACGATGGTGCTGCCTCTCTTTCCGCCGGAGGTGCACAACCGCCTGGCTCTGTTGCCACAGCAGGAGCGCTTGGCCTATTCACTGCTAGTGACCCTCGACCCAGAAGGGGTGGTACAAAACTTCGAGATTTACCCCAGCCTGGTGCAATCGCGGGCTCACCTGTCCTATGGTCAGGTGCAGGCTCTTTTGGCCACCACCGCCGACTTGGGCCCCGACGAAGAAGTGCCGGAGTTGATGGCCCTGCTGCAAAACCTGCTGCGCCTTAGCCAGATCCTACGGGCCAAACGTCACCAGGCGGGGGGATTTGACCTGCCCCTGTTGGATTTGCTCACTCCCCACTCTGCCGATGAAAGCGGCTACGGCCCCCTCTTGATCAGCGATCGCCTCGGCGCCCATGCCCTGATGACGGAAATTCTCCTGCTGGCCAACCAAATCCTGGGCCACCATTTGCGCCAGTTGGGGATCCCTTCTTTGGCCCGCGTGCAGCCTGCCCCTGCCGCCGAGGCCCTGCAGAGCTTTTTGCGCCTGGCCAATGCCATGAAGCTGGATCTGAATTTGCAAGATCCCGCTGTCGTAACTCTGGCGGACTGGCAGCGGATTTGTGCCCGCATCACCGCTCCCGATGTGTTGGCCTCTGGCGCGAGCCCGGCCTTGGTGGCGCAGATGCTGGCCACCTTGCCCCCGGTCGAGTATCGTCTTCAGCCTCTGGAAGAACACCTGGGCCATTTTGGCTTGGGCCTCAAAGAACCCTACGCCACCTTTACGGCCCCCTTGCGCCGCTATGCCGACTTGCTCAATTTGCGTGCTCTGCACCTGGCCCTAAGCAAAGGACGCGATCGCCGCAGCCCTCGCTCCAAAACTGTGGTGGATCTGCACGGCCCCAGCGGCTACGGCCAAATCGACTGGCAAGTGTTGCCGCCCAAGGTGCAGGAGGAATGGCAGGCGTTTCTCCAGGCGCAACTGCCCAAAATTCAGGAGGGGTACCGGATCCGGCAGCAGGCGGAACGGGAGCTGATGGGCCTGAAGCGCTCTGAGTTCATGCAAAAGCACCTGGGAGAGGTGTTCCCCGGCCTAATCATCGGTGTCCAGAACTACGGCTTTTTTGTCCAGGTGGATCCCATCTTGGCGGAAGGCTTGGTGCGGGTCAGCACCCTGAAAAACGATTGGTACGAGTACCGCAGCCGTCAGCAGGCGCTGGTGGGACGCAAGAGTCGGCGCCAGTTTCGCCTGGGGGATCGGGTGGAGGTGCAGATTAAGAACGTGGATTACTACCGCCAACAAATTGACCTGGCGGTAATCGGGGAAGGCCGTCCCTACGAAGAAGAAGAATAAGGCGGGGATCCCTCCATGGATCGCAGCTGGAGAGGACGGTTGT
This sequence comes from Synechococcus sp. R8-2, assembly GCF_047461715.1. Classification (NCBI taxonomy): domain Bacteria; kingdom Bacillati; phylum Cyanobacteriota; class Cyanophyceae; order Synechococcales; family Synechococcaceae; genus Synechococcus; species Synechococcus sp. R8-2. Next base: position 4,615 of record NZ_JANSHQ010000540.1, read on the forward strand.
TGCGAACTCTGGCTCTGGCAAAATAGGCGATACCTAGATCAGGAAGATCCTACCGGAGCTTCCGGCACCCAGCTCTACTGCCCCGAAAGAGTCCAGGGTGCTCCCTGTGTCTGTATTGCCTTCCTATACTGAGTAGCAAAGCTCTGCCGAACTCCTATGCAGCCCACCAATCCCAACCAATTTACCGAAAAAGCTTGGAGCGCCATTGTCCAATCCCAAGATGTGGCCCGGCGGCACCAGCAGCAACAGTTGGAAACCGAGCATTTGCTGATCTCCCTTCTGGATCAAGAGGGGGGGCTCACCCAAACCCTCCTGCAACGGGCAGGTATCGATCCGAGGCTGGTGCGGGATAAAGTGGAAAGCTTCATCAACCAGCAGCCCAAGTTGGCGCGGGTGGATCAGCTCTACTTGGGTCGCGGCCTGGAAACCACCCTGGATCGGGCCGAGGAGTTTCGCAAAGAGTACGGCGATGATTTCATCTCGGTGGAGCACTTGTTTTTGGGATCCCTGCAAGATGAGCGGGTGGGCAAGCGGGTCTTGGCACCCCTGGGCCTGACGGTAGAGCGCCTCAAACCGGTCATCAAAGAGGTGCGAGGCAAACAGCGGGTCACCGACAAAAACCCCGAATCCCGCTACGAAGCCCTGGAGCGCTATGGCCGCGATCTCACCCAGGCGGCCCGCGAAGGGAAGCTGGACCCGGTGATCGGGCGAGATGACGAGATCCGCCGCGTCATTCAGGTGCTCTCCCGCCGCACCAAAAACAACCCCGTCCTCATCGGCGAACCCGGCGTGGGGAAAACAGCCATTGTGGAGGGCCTAGCCCAGCGCATCAACCGGGGAGATGTGCCGGAGTCTCTGAAAAACCGGCGAGTCATTGCTCTGGACATGGGCGCTCTCATTGCCGGGGCCAAGTACCGCGGGGAATTTGAAGACCGCCTCAAAGCTGTGCTCAAAGAGGTCACTGAATCCGAAGGCCAGATCATCCTCTTCATCGACGAGTTGCACACCGTTGTCGGCGCCGGGGCCGGCGAAGGGGCCATGGATGCCGGCAACTTGCTCAAACCCATGCTGGCGCGGGGCGAGTTGCGCTGTATCGGCGCCACCACCCTGGATG
>NZ_JANSHQ010000541.1:0-1996 GCF_047461715.1 Synechococcus sp. R8-2
TCCCAGAGGGAGAGGGGAGTTCGAAGAGGCATTTCATGGCTATTTGACCACGAAAATCTCTTCCCTCAGGCATCCGCGGCGGCATCCACGGCGTATCTCCATCAGACCAGGCCAGAGGGAATTGCCCGACCCAGAGCAAGCCCCTGAAGGTTGGTTGCCATCTTTCGAGACAGGAGACTTGAGATGAAGACTGCAAAGACTCCCTTCGCTCTGCCTCAATTGGCCGCCGAATGGGATCCCAGCCCTGCAACCTCCCGCCGCAGCTTGTTGTTGGCTGGTTTGCTGGCGGGCGTAGGTGGAGCAATTGGATTGCGCACCCTGCCCGGTGCCGCCCAGTCCAACACTGCCGACATCGCCATCCTCAACGCGGCCATCGACTTGGAACAGCAGGCAATCTGGGCCTACAAAACCGCTGCCGGCAAGTTGAGCAATACTGAGGTGGGCAAGATCGTGTTGGAAGTGGCCACCAAGAACCTGAAGGATCACGAGCAGCATCGGGATCTGCTGGCGGGCGCCGTGCGGCAACTGGGAGGGATCCCCTCTCGGGCCCGGGATAGCTACGACCTTTCCACCTACATCGACAACAAAGAAGGCAATCTCGACTCCGATGCCAACATTGCCAAGCTGGCCCTGGCTCTGGAGTTTGATGCAGCCTTGGCTTACAACGACGCGTTTACCCAGCTTTCCAACAAAGACCTGGTGGCTGCCGCCAGCACCATTGGCCCCAACGAAGTTGCCCATGCCACCGCAATCCGGGCCGTGTTCCACAGCCTTGACCCCAGCATTCTGGTGGTGCCTGCCCCCTTTGTCAGCGCCGAGACTCGGGAGCGCTGGATCCTGAAGGTGTAGAGCTGTTGGTAACCCCTGCCGGCGATGAGGCGATGATCTGCAAAGCCTTCCAACGTCCTCTGTAGGACTTGGGGCTTGGAGATCCAAGTGCTCTGCACTGCTGTCGCAATCGCCTTCTTCTGAACGCCTCAGCTTTTTTTCGCTTCCTAACCTGTGTGGAGAAAGCCCTATGCCAATGACGCGGCGGTTGCTGTTGCTGAGTGGACTGGGATCCCTGCTCAATGCGGGGGCCATCTTGGCCGTGGATCGGTGGCGACAAGCCAGCTCCGTTGCGGAGCGGGATCCTGTCGAAGCAACGGCGGCAGCAGAGGTGATCATTCGCGGGTTTCAATACCTGCCCTCGGAGGTTACCCTCAAGCGGGGGGGCAAGGTGACCTTCACCAACCTGGATTCCACCCCCCACACGGCTACTCCTGTGGAGGGAGCGCAGTTTCAAGGGACGGGACGGCTAAGTCGCAACGAGAGCAAAGCGGTGGTGTTCGAAGTAGCTGGGATCCAGGACTATTTCTGCGAGATCCACCCCAGCATGGTGGGCCGCATTGTCGTCGTCGATTAGGTGAAGGCCATGCAAACCCCTCTTCCCTTCTGGAACATTTGTCGGCGGGTGTACCTGGTTTGGGCCATTCTTCTGGGGATGGGGTTCGCCGCCACCCAGTTTCACCAAGAGGCCAACATCAACTGGCTGTGGTTGGTGATTTCCCTGGTTGGCTTGGGCTACATGGTGCGGCAGACCAGGCTGCCGGAGTTTCGAACAGCCGGACTGGCCCATCTCTACTTTGTGGGTTTGGTGTGGACGTTGGTGATCGCCCAGGGCATGATCCTCTCGGTGCTGCCCTTTGTCGGACGTACCCCTTTGGCAGCCTTGGGCCAGTATTTGGGGGTGTTCTGGCTGTGGCAAATGGGGCTGGGCCACTGGCTCAACGGCCTGGTGGATCCGCCGCGTCTCCCCTACTGGATCACCGGTGGGATCCAGATCCTGGCCGGAGTTGCCTGCCTGCTGTGGGGGCTGGAGTGGCAGTTTGCGGTGGCAGGGGGAATCGGGGCTTTGGCCATGCTTCTTTATGATCCGGTTGCACTGACCCGTTCACTGATCTGACTTTGGGGTCTTATCCAGGCGCACTCGCCAAACTCCACCTCCCACGGCCAC
>NZ_JANSHQ010000542.1:0-2688 GCF_047461715.1 Synechococcus sp. R8-2
CTCCGTCCCGCTAACGCGATCGCGCCGCCGGAAGCCTGAAAAATCCCGTCCCTAACGGAGCTTCCATTGTCCATTGCCTATCCACCGCCATGTCTACCCTCCCCAGCAGCAGCGAAGCCGCCCAACGGGCCGCCCGCCTGGAAAAAGCCCAACACCTGCGGGAACAAGGGATCCCGCCCTATGCCTATTCTTTTCCTGTTACCCATCTGGCTGCCGAGCTGCAGGAGCAATTTGCCGACCTAGAGCCCGGCGGCGAGCGGGAGGATGTGCAGGTGGCGGTGGCCGGGCGGATCCGGGCGCGGCGGGTCATGGGCAAGCTGGCTTTCTTTACCCTTCAGGATCGCTCCGGCACCATCCAGCTTTACCTGGAGAAGCAACGGCTGACGGAGCAGATGGGGGAGTTGGCCTTCAAGAACCTGGACAAGCTCATCGACGTGGGCGATTGGCTGGGGGCCAAGGGCTGCCTCAAGCGTACCGAAAAAGGGGAATTGTCGGTGCGGGTGGATGAATACCAAGTGCTGACCAAGGCCCTGCTGCCCCTGCCGGACAAGTGGCATGGCCTGCGGGATGTGGAGAAACGCTACCGCCAGCGCTACGTCGATCTCATCGTCAACCCTGAGGTCAAGCAGACCTTGCTCGACCGCGCCCAGATCATCCGCTCCCTGCGGCAGACTCTGGAAGAGCGAGGTTTTGTGGAAATTGAGACGCCAGTGTTGCAGGTGATCCCCGGCGGGGCGGAGGCGCGGCCTTTTGTTACCCACCACAACGCCCTGGATCTGGATCTCTACTTGCGCATTGCCACCGAGCTGCACCTGAAGCGGCTGGTGGTGGGCGGGATCGAGCGAGTCTATGAAATTGGGCGGGTCTTTCGCAACGAAGGCATCTCCACCCGCCACAACCCGGAGTTCACCTCTCTAGAGGCCTATCAAGCCTTCGCCGACTACCACACCATGATGGAGCTGACGGAAACCCTGGTCTGCAACGCCGCCCTGGCGGTGCGGGGATCCCTGCAGCTCACCTACCAAGGGGAAGCCATCGACCTCACCCCTCCCTGGCGACGGGTGACGATGCAGGAGCTGGTGGAGGAGGCCACTGGCATTTTCATCGATGTGGAAAAGGGATGCCCTGAAGAGCTCTTGCCAGCCTTGGCCGCCCAAGGGATCCCCAATCTCTCACCCCAGGACTCCCCCGGCCAGTTGCTGGTCAAAGCCTTTGAGCACTGCTGCGAGAGCCGCCTGCGCCAGCCCACCTTTGTTCTGGACTACCCCCTGGAGGTGTGTCCCCTCACCAAGCCCCACCGCAGCAAACCGGGGTTGGCCGAGCGCTTCGAGCTGTTCATCGTTGGGCGGGAGACGGCCAACGCCTACTCCGAGCTCACCGATCCGGTGGATCAGCGGCAGCGGCTGGAGGCCCAGGCAGCCCTGAAGGCAGCCGGAAATGAGGAGGCCCACTTTCTGGATGAAGACTTCCTCACGGCCTTGGAATATGGCCTGCCCCCCACCGGCGGCCTGGGCGTGGGGATCGACCGCTTGGTGATGCTGCTGTGCGACGCTCCCAGCATTCGCGATGTCATTGCCTTTCCGCTGCTGCGGCCCGAGACGGGAGAAGTGGCGGAGGAGGCTTGAGCCGATCCCTCTAACTGTCCATTCAAATCCCATCGATTTCTAAGAGAGGTTGGAGGTGGCCGCGGCGACGGCGCGGAGCCTTTGGGAAGTGTCTCAACCTATTTTGAAATAACTAGCGATAACGTCTTCCAAAAGCCGACCTTCGTACCCTTGCATCTGGAGGGCAGCCTGGAAATCCTGGCAGGCTCTCTGCCAATCCCCAAGGGCAGCCCGAGCCAGGGCGCGGTTGAAGTGGGCTTTGAGGTGGCAGGGATCCCTATTGCTCGCGTCAGCAGTGCAGAGTGTTATGGCTTGGTCGTAGTCGCGGATGGCCGCCGAAAAATCCCCCTGTTGGGCGTAGGCCCAGCCGCGGTTGTTCAAAACCCAGACCCGCTCCTGGGGATCCAGCTCCAGTTGCAGCAGTCGGGTGTAGTCTTCTATCGCTTTGTCCGTCTGTCCCTCGCCATCCCACAGGAGAGCTCGGTGGAGCAAAGCAGAGTGCTCCTGGGGGTTCAAGGCCAGGGCCTGCGTGTAGTCGGCAATGGCCAGCTCAGGGCAATTGGCCTGCCGGTGCAGATCCCCCCGTTGACGGTAGGCCAGGGCAGCATCGGCCACCCCCCAGTTCTGGTCGAGGCTCAGAGCTTGGTTGAGATCCGCCAATGCCGCCTCTTGATCCCCCAAAGCCAGATGCACCCTTGCCCGCAAAGCAAAAGCCTGAGAAGCCTGCGGTTGCTGCTGGATCAGCGCCGTGAAATCGGCCAACGCCCCAGCCAGATCCCCCCTCTCTTGGCGACACAAGCCCCGATACAACAGGGCTTCGGTGACCAGCACTTCTGGATCCCCTGGGCTGGCCAGCTCCAAGACCCGATCCCAATCGGCTATTGCCCCCTCCAGGTTGTGGCGCAGGCGGCGGACTTGGGCCCGCTTCAGGTGGGCCTCCAGATAGAGCTGCCGGGACTGTTCCCCGTCTTGGGCTTGTTCTTGGATGACTTGGTCGAAGTCGGATTCGGCCTGCTCCAAGGCTACGCCCGCTGCAGGAACGGTGCCGCGCACTGCCAACGTCAACAACAGAGAGCCGCGGGCC
>NZ_JANSHQ010000543.1:0-4740 GCF_047461715.1 Synechococcus sp. R8-2
CCGCGAAAGCTAAATCCCCGCTCAGGACAGTCCAGTTGCGGAGAACTCACCCCCAAGTCGGCCACGATGCCATCGAAGGGGATCCCCTGCCCCTGCTCATCCCGAAAGCCGTGCTGCTGCAGATCGAAATCGGCAAAATTGAGGTGCCACAGTTGGATGCGGCTGCCGGGGATCCCTTCTGCTGCAAAACGCGCTTGCGCCGCCTGCAGAGCCGCCGGATCCCGATCCAACCCCACCACTCGGGCAGCTCCCCCCCGCAGCAGCGCCAAGCTGTGCCCACCCCCTCCCAACGTCGCATCCAAAAAAATACCGCCCCCCTGGGGTTGCAGGTAGGCCATCACCTCCTCGGTCAAAACGGAATCGTGTTGATACACCTTGCCAAGCACGGTCTGCGGGGGTTCTATTTCTGCTGCTACAAAGTTCAGTATCTGCAAAAAAAAAAGGCCGAGGCCAGGCCCCGACCGAGGAATCCATGTTGTTAAGGTGATCCTCTGAGAAAAGAGGGGTGGCCGTCAAAAGACAGGCTGTCTTGGGATCCCCGGCAAAATCTCTGGGGCGCGAGTCCCGCTCTGAGTATGATGAGACTGCTGCCGCTTTTGCCAAGTCTGCCGTCAGGGTTGCTGTGTTGACTCACTCTTCTTCTACCGATATCCTCACTCTCTCGTCGGCCAAGGGCCTGCGCGGCCAAGTGAGCATCCCCGGCGACAAATCCATTTCCCACCGCGCCCTGATGCTGGGATCCCTGGCCGAAGGAGAAACCACCATCCAAGGGCTGTTGCTGGGAGAGGATCCCCGCAGTACGGCAGCCTGTTTTCGGGCGCTGGGGGCAGATATTTCGGAGCTCAACAGCGAGTGTGTTCGCATTCGGGGAGTTGGCCTGGGCCAGCTGCAAGAACCGGCAGACGTGTTGGATGCCGGCAACTCCGGCACCACCCTGCGACTGATGCTGGGGATCCTGGCTGGCCAGGCCGGGCGCTTTTTTGCCGTCACCGGCGATCGCTCCCTGCGCTCGCGGCCCATGGGGCGGGTGGTAGAACCGCTGCGGCAGATGGGGGCCAGCATTTGGGGACGGGCCGGTGGAACCTTGGCACCTTTGGCCGTACAAGGGGGATCCCTGAAGGGCATTCACTACCGCTCCCCGGTGGCTTCAGCGCAGGTAAAATCCTGCCTCTTGCTGGCGGGCCTGCTGGCAGAAGGCACCACCCAAGTCACCGAGCCGGCTCTCTCTCGGGATCACTCGGAACGGATGTTGCGGGCCTTCGGGGCCAACATTCAGGTGGATCCGGAAACAAAAACCGTGGCCGTGGTGGGGGGATCCCGCCTGGTGGGCCAGAGAGTTCAGGTGCCGGGGGATATCAGCTCGGCAGCCTTTTGGCTGGTGGCCGCCTCCATTGTGCCCGAGAGCGAATTGCTGCTAAGGGATGTGGGCCTCAACCCCACCCGTACCGGTGCGCTGCAGGTGTTGCAGGAGATGGGGGCCGATATTCAAATTGAAAACTGCCGGGAAATGGCCGGCGAGCCCCTGGGAGATCTGCGGGTGCGTTCGGCCCGCTTGCGCGGCTGCACCATCGCCGGCGATCTCATCCCCACCTTGATCGACGAGATCCCGGTTTTGGCGGTGGCGGCTGCCTTTGCCGAGGGGATCACCGTGATTCGCGATGCCGCAGAGCTGCGGGTCAAAGAAAGCGACCGTCTGGCTGCCATAGCCCAAGAGCTGAGCCGCATGGGAGCCCAGGTCACTGAATATCCCGATGGCCTGGAAATCAAGGGAGGGATCCCTCTTCACGGGGCCGAGGTCGACAGCCACGAGGATCACCGCATCGCCATGAGCCTGATGGTGGCAGCTCTAGGAGCGCAGGGATCCACCCTCCTCAGGGGAGCCGACTGTGCCCGCATCTCCTACCCCGACTTCATTCCCACCCTGCAACGATTGACTGCTTCCCCCCTGGAGTCTTGAGAGGGCCCATCTTTAACTTTGCCGCCTCTGCTCCTATGTCGACCTGCCCCAGCCCGCCCGGCCCTATCGCCATCGAACATCTCTGCTTCCGGGTTCCTCCCGGTGGGCAAGCAGCCTTTCTTGAGCAAGACGAGCGGGTTTGGGGATCCGCCCTGCGTCGGCATCCGGGTTTTCTGGGCAAAGAAGTTTGGCTGGATCAAGAGGATCCCGAACTTGTCCACCTCATCCTCCGCTGGGCCAGCCGCGCTGATTGGAAAGTCTTTTCCCCCGAGCAAGTGGAGGCATTGGATCGGCAAATGCGGCCTTTTTATGTGCGCTTGGAACAGGCCAAAGAATACCAGCTCTGGCAGCCCGGCCCTTCTGCAGGGACAGGAAAGCAGGATTAAGGGATCCCTTCAGTCTCAAAACCTACCTCAGAGCCCACCGAGTCAGCCCTGGGGGATCCTGCCACCCGCTCCTGCTCCACCAGCTCCCGCAAACTGGGCATGGTCACGGCCAAAGCTCCTTCTCGCCGCTGCAGCCCCGCTTCAAAACTCTCAGGGGTGACAATGCCGCCGGAAATGAGCATCTTAAAAGCATCTTCCACCGGCATGAACACTTCCACCACCTGGTCTTCCGGCACAATGGCGTACCAGCCCGTCGTTGGATTGGGGGTGGTGGGCACAAACAGGCCAAGGGAGCGCTGCGGCCCATCGGGCCGAATGGGAGTTTGAATGGTGCCCGTCACAAAGGCCAGCGCCCAAGCTCCTGGTCGGGGATATTCCACCAGCACCACCCGCCGAAAGCGCTGATTGTTGGGGGCAAACAAAACACTGACCAATTGCTTCAAGGTCTTGTACACCAGCCCCGCCACCGGAATCGCATGGAGCAACTGTTCGCTGAGATTGAGCAGCCACTGGCCGACAATGTTGCGGGCCATGAAGCCAATCAACAGGATGAGCACAATCGGCGTCAACAGGCCCACCGCCAGATCGATGAGGTTGATCAAGATCGGGTGCAAACCCTGGATGGGATTGAACTGCTTCGGAATGCTGGTCAGAAAGCCAATGCTCCAGGTGGCCACCTCCACCGTCAGCCAAATGGTAGTTGCCAGAGGGATCACCACCAGCAACCCCGCCACGAAGTAGTTCTTAAGATGCTGTTTCCATTGTGAAACCATGGTGAGGTCGTCCCGTCGAGTCAACCGAGTGGATGCATCGAACCCTTGCAAGTGGAGCTTGCAGATGGCAATCATGATACCTGCCTTCTGCGTTGCCCTCATGGGGGGCAGCCGCAACTTGCTCGAAAAAGAAACCGGGCTGCCAAAAAGCGCAGAGCCCCAAACTTTCATCAGGCCGATAATGCTATCTTAGGTCGATATAAAATTTTGTAAAGGCAGGGATCCCGTCCCGAGGCGTTGTGGCCAAGCCCCTGGATGGTTTGTGTTTCTGCTGGGTGTTGCGTGGGAGGCCCTATGTCAGAGTCAGATTGGCTAGAGCATACCTGTCAGGTGGAGGTGCCTGTTCCCATTGAGCAGGTATGGGATTTGTGGGCCAACCTCACCCTCATGCCCCGTTGGATGAAGTGGATCCGCTCGGTGGAATTGCTGGATCAGGAGCTGTCCCGGTGGACACTGGACACCCGCGGCCTCACCTTCAGTTGGATCTCCCGCACCCATACGGTGGTGAAACACCAACACATCGGCTGGAGTTCGGTGGAGGGGCTGCCCAATCGGGGCGCGCTGCGCTTTTACGACCGCAAAGGCAGTACTATTGTGAAGCTGTCGGTGGCCTACAAGCTCCCGGGGATCCTCGGCAAAATCTTGGATGGCCTGTTTGTGGGCAAAGTGGTGGAGAGCACCATCCAGGCAGATCTGGAGCGCTTCAAAGCCTATGCCCTAGAGCAGGCGGGGCCAGCCGCCGACAATGCCTCGGCCAGCTAGTCTCCGTTCGTCAGGCCCAAGTGTTTCGCCGACCTTCCCCATTGTCAACCCTCGCCACTGCAAAGGCCGCTTCATGTCAGATCCCTCTCCTGAGCCTGTCATTGCCCTCTCTCGTCAGCCGGTGGACAACCGCAACATTCGCTTCTCTCTGGAGCGGGGCGAGCTGGATCTGGATCAACTTCTCCTGCTGTTGAACCGCAATGCCTTTTGGGCGCAGAATCGCCAGCGGCAGGAGATGGAGCGGGCCGTTGCCCACAGCCATCCGGTGGTCAGCGCCTGGGATGGGGAGCGCCTGATTGGCTTTGGCCGCGCCACTTCCGATGGGGTTTACCGAGCCGTCCTCTGGGATATCGTGGTTGATCACGATTACCGACGTCAGGGCATTGGCCGCAAGTTGGTGGAAACCCTGATCAGCCATCCCCACCTGCAGTCGGTGGAGCGCATCTACCTGTTCACAACCCATCAGCGTGGCTTTTACGAGCGAATCGGCTTTGTGGAAAATCCCAGCACCACCTTGGTTTTACACGGGCGCCCTCTGGAGTTTTTAGTCCCGGCTGCCGAGCAGGAGCAGGCTTGACCGACAGGGATCCTGGGTGAGTGTATCTTGAACAACAGTGGGTTGGCTCTGCCTTGGGAGGAGGACGCGCTAGCCTGAAAAGCAAAAAGGGTGAGAGGGTGTACTCATGGCCAATCGCCTCGCCACAAGTTCCAGCCTTTATTTGCGCAAGCACGCCGAGAACCCGGTGGACTGGTGGCCTTGGATCCCAGAAGCTCTGGAGAAAGCGCGGGCCGAGGATAGGCCGATTTTCCTATCCATCGGCTATTCCAGTTGCCACTGGTGTACGGTCATGGAGGGCGAGGC
>NZ_JANSHQ010000544.1:0-1524 GCF_047461715.1 Synechococcus sp. R8-2
AGCGGCGCGGAGCGTTTGGGCACGGTCTCCAGCAGGAATGTAACTCGGAGATCCCAACTCAGGTGATCCGGATCAGCGCAAGCCTTTGGTCAGGGGAGTAGGTTATAGTTATCCAAAAAGATAACAATTTTGACGAAAAAGACATCTTCTGCTTTCCCCAAGCTGACCTTTCGATATGCTGAAGCCGATCTAGGGAATGGAGGCGCTGAACTGTGGAGAATGGGATCGTGTGTCAACTCACTTTAGAATGGACCGAGGCCGACCGGCGCCGATCGCAAACGGTTTCGCCTGTTCCCTCCAAGCTGGTTACCATTGGACGGGATCCCAGCTGTGATGTGGTGCTCAATGACCCAACTCGCTCGGTCTCAGGAGTTCACGCCGGGCTTTATTTTGATCCCAAAACCTTAAACTTTCACATTCGCAACTTAACTCGGGATCGTTTGCCTCCTAAGCAGCCCAACCCTGTCTGGGTGAATGGCCGAAAAATGATTCAGGAGGAGCCTGCGCTTGAGGCCAATAGCCAAATTCAGTTGGGGCACATTGTGCTGAGGGTGAAGTCTATAGAAGTGGCCAGGAAGGATCAGGGGGATCTCCTCAGCCGCGGCACTTTGGACACCCTCAAGGTTAAGTGCAGCCGCCTGGAAAACCCTCACTACCTGCCCCCAGAATATCAGGGTCAGAATTGTCCCTACTGTGGACATTTGGTCTTGAGCGCTACCTTGGTGATCCCTCCTCCAGAAGCTGGCAAAGCCCCACAACCTCCTCTCTAGAGGACCAACCCTTTCTATTCTTCTTAATTCTTCTTACAGATCCCAGTGGCTGATCCAAGTCCGTGGGGGATAGAAAAAAGGGATCCTGGGCAAACCAAAAGTGACCTGTGAGGTCGCGCTGTTCTGTGTTTTCTCAATGGCCTCTTCATGATCTTTGTAAAGGTAAGCAGAAGCTATGCAAATTCAACTGAGCTGGGAAGATCCCATCACCGAAGAACAGCAGGAGCTGATTTTTCCATTGCCTCTTGCCTTGGGCAGGGAGCTGGCCCAATTGCCACAGGAATGGCAAGGTCGAGAAGTGGCGCGGGCTGTGTTTGCCAGCCAGGAGATCTCCCGTTATCACGCCCTCGTCTATCTCGGTGAGGATGGCCAGGTCATCTATGAAGATCGCAGTGCCAACGGCAGCCGCATCAATGGGGAAAAAATCCGTCAGGCACGCCGGGTGCTCCAGGGGGGAGAAGTGGTGGAGCTTGGCCCCTACAGCATCACCGTGGGTTTGGTGTCCCCCAGGGATCCCAATGCCACCCTTCTGACCGCCACCCCTACTCTTTTGCTGGAGCCGCGCACCGAACTGATTCGCCCGGCCACCCAACCCGACACCGCATTTGAGGTTCCCCCGGCTTCCACGGTGGTTTTTGCCCCAGAGCAGCTTCCTGAAGTGCGGGCTGGCTCGGATTTTCCCCCGCCGGATTTGTTTCGAGCCGAGCAAATTGCCCTGAGCGCCCTCAAAGCCACCGGACTGCCTGTGGAGGAG
>NZ_JANSHQ010000545.1:0-3520 GCF_047461715.1 Synechococcus sp. R8-2
TGCAACTACAACTGGGGCCCTTGGTCACCGGCCAGTTGCGATGAGGTCATCGACCAAATTGCCTGCGGCACAACCAAAACCTTTACCCAAACCCGAACGGGCACCCTCATCGCCAACACCAGCAGCCCCACCTGCTCGCCCACCACAACGGGGACAAAAAGTTTGACCTGTCCAGGGCGTCCCTGCGGGCCCAGCACTTTTGCCCCAGAAACTCCTTCCAAGAGCCCCTTGGGCGAGTGGATGGCAGCCAAGCCCAACACGGTGGAGCTGCGCCCCATTCAGGCAGTCGAGGCCGATCCGGAGCCGGAGACCATCAGCGTGAATACGGTGGCCGCGGCTCCTGCTGAAGGCGTAACCATTGCCCTGCAGCCGCAGCTTTCGCCGGTGCTGGAGGTGAAAGCCGGGGTGCCCAAGCCACCCAAGTGGCCCAACCCTGCCGAGGCTCTGCAGGCGGCCTTCAATTGGATGTTTGGCGAACCGGCCTATGCTGCCCGCGAGGGCTTGGTGAGAGGTGGCGTTCTCTCCGAGATCGTTTCTCAACCCAACCGCGAGCCCGGCATCCGCCCGGCTATCAAGGGAGAGGCTCTAGAAGACCCGTTTACAAAGGGAACCGACCTCTGGGCCCGAGCGCTGAGGCGCAAATTACTTAGGGAAGATCTGACGGTGGGCTGCCCCTCGGAGGAGGAAGGCCCAGATTCCAAAGGCGGCTTCTGGGTGCCGGGGGTATTTCGCCCCAACTTCAACGACCGCTTCAAGTACACCGCCTACACCGGTGACAGCCGCCCCAGCACGTTGCGCATCAAAGACTGGAACGGAGACGGCCAACTGAACTTCTGGGACGAAAACGACAACCGCGTTCGCGACTCCAACGAGCCTTGGGATGTTGTACTGGATCGGGATCCGCTGTTTGCGGAGAAGGATCCTGCCAATCCCAATAAACTGCTGGTTCAGCCCCAGATGGCGTTGAACCCCTATGCTTGGGTAAACAAAGGTGACACTCAGAACTACTCCCCAAGCTCCAACTATCTTGGCGGTTACTACATTGACACCAAGGGGAGCGAAGATATCCGCAATGGCCTGTGCTTCTACGTCAGGGTGGGCTCCGACTCGGGCACCAAGAGGGTTCAAATCCAGATTGATCGCAACGGTTCCACAATGACCGACAGCGATTTCCCCAGCGACACCGCCGCTTTTGCTTGGGTGGATGTGGAGCCGTTCACCCTGGACCTGAACAAGGCTCCCACTGGCTTTGCCGGCGAAAACCCGGTGCTGGGGGTAATCCTGGATGAGGTGACCCGTCGACCCATTCCCATTCCCCGCTTCCAAGAGCTGGCTTCAACCGATGTGAACCAGCGCCGCCGCAACGACGATGGCAGCCAAAACCGGCAGCTGCAGCCGGCCAGGGAAACGCGGGTGAATGCCATTGCCATCAGCGGCACCCTGCCCTCGCGGCTAGACCAAACTGCCGGCGGCATGCACAACTTCCTGCGCCTCAACGAGCTGTGGAGAAATACCAACCTCTTCTTCAGCGGCTCGATGATCCAGCTCAACTACAGCACCTATGCCACCGGCCCCTTCCTGCAGCAGAGCTTTGAGCCGCCCAACTTGGTTACGGGCTCGGCCCTCACGCGCGGCTACGACTACTACTTCCCGCCCAATCGCCGCTTCGGCTACGATGTGGGCCTGCAAATTGCCCGTCGTCCCAGCGCGGTGTCGGCTCGCTTCCAATTCCCCTCCAATGCCCGCACTGAGTTCTTGCGGGAGTTGGATCCTCAGGATCCGTATGTGCGGCGGCTGCGCTGCGGGCTGCAAGCTCAGCCAGATGTGCCCCTGCAGGCGGCTGCTCGGATTGGAGGCTGTAATGAGTTCAACTGATATCGACTCCCCAAGCCAGGGGTAGATTCGAGGTAGGAGCAGAGTGGGCTAAGGGAGGGATCGATGAGCAAAGGACGGCTTTGGCGGCAACAAGAAACAGGGGGCTTTACCCTCATTGAGGTCTTGGCGTCGGTGGTCATTGTGGCTTTGGCCATGGCTGCCCTTGCTCCTGCCCTTACCTTGATCGCCTATCGACGGGCCATGAGCGAGCGGATAGAAGTGGCCAATCAACTGGCCCGAGCCGAGGTAGATCGCATTCGCACTCTGGTTGACCTGGAACTGGCCGCCAACCCAGCTGCTTTCCAGAACCCGGCTCAGTTGGCTCGTCTGCCCAGGATTGGAGCAAGCCCCTTGGCCAATACCCCGCCTCCTGCTGATATGGACAACCCCGGCCCCAACTACTCCATTCGTTTGGCTGAAGTTCAGGTGCCGGGGCGAAACCCCGAGGTCTATGTCATCCAAACCTTTCGGGATAGGGGCGGGGAATGCATCGACCGACGTAGCAGAACCATCATTGCAGGGGTTCCCTGCAGCTTTATGATGGGAGTCAGGGTCTACCATCGCTTTTCCTTTAACCCAAACACTCGGCAAGCTCTTCCTGGCCTGCGCACTGAGACGGTCTCCGCCAATCAGAACTTGGCCAATGCCGATGTGTGGCTCTTTCCCATGGCCAGCTCGATTGTAGAAGTCAACCTGGCCGCCAATTTGGGGGATGTTTGCCGGGCCATTTTGGCCGATGTTCAAGCCAGGGGTGGGATCCCGACCAACAACTGCAATGCCTTCCCGCTGCCCAGCCCAAGCCCTACCTCGCTTTGAAGCGACGGGTAAGCTCCTCCTGCAGGCTCACAAAAAGGTGGTGTTTTCCTATGTTCAAGGTTTTTCGCCACAGGGTTTACCAGAGTGCGGGGTTTACCCTCATCGAGCTTTTGGTGTCGCTGGTGGTAGCCTCGATCTTTCTGCTGGCCACCGGCATGATCGTCATTGAAACCATGCGGGTGGATCGGGAAGAGACAGGGCGCACCCAGGTGCAGGCGGAGCTGACCCAGGCCATGCAGTATATCCAGCAGGATCTGGCAGAGGCGCTTTACATCTACAACGATGCGGAACAGCCCAACGGAGACGGAACGCCAGATCTCATCCAAAGGCTTTACACCCCCGGCTGGATTCGCCGCCCCGATGGGGCCATTCCAGTGGTCGCCTTTTGGAAGCTGAATCCGATCCCGCAGAGGTGCTACGCAGGCAACCCTACTCTGCAGGATATCCGAAGGGGCCAAGCAACTTTGAAGGAGAGACCTAGAGACATTTCTGTAGCTGACTGGGACAACATCCGCAACCGCCGCAACATCTATACCTTGGTTGTGTACTACTTGCGACGTAACTACAACAACGCCGGTAACCCAGACGGCAACACCCCTTGGGAGGGCAATGCGCGCATTGCTAGGTTTGAGTTGCAACCTTTTGATGACGAATGCACTCAGCGCAGCTCGTTTTTCAGAGAGGATCCAGATCCTTTCCAGGCTGGCTTTCTGGCTTGGCCTCGCAATCCAGATGGTCAAACTCCCATTGCCACCAGCTCAGCAGGCCCTCGTCTTGTAACTCTGGTCTCCAACATCTTCAGCAGCCGACAGGGAAGTCCGCAGGTTGC
>NZ_JANSHQ010000546.1:0-676 GCF_047461715.1 Synechococcus sp. R8-2
CCCCAGCCAGAAGCGATCGGCGTAGACAGTGTCGCCGTTAAAGGAGATGAAATCGATATCGCCGCGGCTGACTTCTGCCAGCATGGCTGCCCCAATAGGAAAGGGAGGCTCGTTGGCACAACTGATGTGTAAGAAGCGAATGGGTCGTCCATCCCCAGGAGCTGGCAGGGTGCGAAACTGGCCTACAGGGCTGGTAAACCCCTCGCTGACAAACCGGTAGAAGTAGCGCTGCGCTGGCCTTAGCCCAGTGACGACGGCACGAGCAATGTAGTCGCCTGGATCAGTGCGGTAGTTGCGGCCCGCCACACGGCGAGCAGTAAGCGAAACTTGTTGCGAAATGGGGTTGAACTCGGAATTCTCAGCCACCTGCAACGTCACCGCAACCGTGTCTGTTGCACTGGCCGGGATCACCCGCGTGGAAAGCACCGCCCCTTCCGAGGTGGGATCCCCGGCAAATACCCCTTGAGGGAACCCGGGCTCTCCCAGGGGGGGAATGGAGGAACTGGAGGTGCCCCCACAGGCAGCCAGGGCAGCTGCCCCACCTCCAAACATCAGCAACTGCAGGAAAAAGCGACGGGAACGCAGGGAACTCATAGGGCCCACCTCAGGGACACAGGCAAATGTAAAGGGATCCGCAACAAAGGCCAATCGCCTTTTTAGTCAAGCACTTTTGCCC
>NZ_JANSHQ010000547.1:0-7529 GCF_047461715.1 Synechococcus sp. R8-2
GGGAGACGCTTTTGGATACGGCCCGCACCTTTCTGGCCATGGGATCCGATCTCTTAATCGTTCGCCATGCCCAGGCAGGAGTGCCCCAACAATTAGCTGCCGAGATCGACCGCCGTGGATCCCCTGCGGGCGTTCTCAATGCCGGGGATGGACTGCACGAACATCCCACCCAAGGTTTGCTGGATTTGTTTACCCTCTGCAGCCATCTGGATCCCCGGCGTCCCCGTCTGGAGTTGCTGCAAGGGATCAAAATTGCCATTGTCGGCGATATTCTCCACTCGCGGGTGGCCCGCTCCGATATCTATGCCTTGGTGACTGCCGGAGCTGAGGTTCACTTAGCCGGCCCTCCCACCCTATTGCCCAAAGATTTTGCCCAGTTTGTACCCGGCCATACGCTCCCTGTCCATTGGCAGCTAGAGCCTGCCCTCGAAGGGTCGCGTTTTGTCATCACCTTGCGCCTGCAGCAGGAGCGCATGGGCGAGTTCCTTCTCCCCAGCTTGCAGGAGTACCATCACTTCTTCGGCCTCACGCGGCAACGACTGCGCCTGTGCCACCCGGATGTCAAGCTTCTGCACCCCGGCCCGGTCAATCGCGGTGTGGAACTCAGCTCCGAGGTGATGGAGGATCCCGGCTTGAACCTGATTGAGCAGCAGGTCACCCACGGCGTGGCGGTGCGTATGGCCCTGCTGTACCTCATGGGGGGCGGGCGGATCCCAGCTTAGAGCCCAGATCTTTCTCTGCTCGGGGAACATGTAGAGCTGCCCCACGTCTAGAAGGTTGGAGTCTATCTTCTAACCAATTCTCTCTGCCAAAAGCCGAAAGAATCTCTGGGCGGGGCTTTTCCCGCCCTGCTGAAATCATGTCCAAGCTTGCCGAGAGGTGAGCAACATCTTTGTCTCAAATTTTACACATCTTGGATCTGGATCGAGTTTTTTTGCAGCCGTCTAAGCTTAGCTCTTATTCAAGTTGTGTCCGTTTGATTGGTTGTCAAATGAGATAGAAGTTCAGCAGTATAAGCCTTTTCGCGGATCCTGGGCTCCAGGATCCTGATTTTGCTGAAATCCAAACTGGCCAAAACCACCAGATGGAAAATCGAGGTTTGGAAACGAGCCAGCACACTCAAAAATATCGATTTTTCTCTTGACTTAACCCAAAGTTAACCTTTAGATATCCCTCCGTTAACTTTGAGGTTATAGGGTTGAAGATGTTGATTTGCCACAGATATTACCTATGCGAACCCTGCTTTCTGCTTTCTCCCTCACCGCTCTAACAGTAGGATTTCTAACAGCGACCTCGGCTCAAGCCCAAACCGTGCAAATCTCCGGGGCGGGCGCGACCTTTGCGGCTCCTTTGCTGCAACGTTGGTTTGACGCCTACAACCGCACCGTAGACCCCACTGTGCAAGTCAGCTATCAGTCTGTCGGTAGTGGTGCTGGCCTAGAGCAGGTGATCAATGGCACTGTGGACTTCGGCGCTTCCGAGGCGCCTTTCTCCGGTGCTCGCCTGGAAAACTTCCGAGCTAAATACCGCTATGAGCCCCTACAGTTGCCTCTGGCGGGAGGGGCCATCGAGTTTGCCTATAACCTGCCCGGCATTGAAGACGGAGAGCTCATCCTGAAGCGGAAAACCTACTGCGGCATCGTGACCGGCGAGATCACTCGCTGGGACGACATTCGCATCAAGGCCGAGAACCCACGTATAGCAAACAAGCTGCCACCCCTGGACATCACCTGGGTACACCGCTCTGATGGTTCTGGGACTACCTTTGTGTTCACCAACCACATCAGAACTGTCTGCCCTAATTGGACAGCCGGTGCTGGTACTTCTGTCGAGTGGCCTGTTGGCATTGGAGCCCAAGGGAATGAGGGCGTAGCCGCCACCATCAAGCAGGAGCCAGGGGCAATTGGCTACGTGAACCAGTCCTATGCCAAGCTGGAAAAGATGACCACTGCTCGCCTGGAAAACAAAGCGGGCAACATTGTTGAGTTCTCGACTGAGGCAGCTACCTCGGCGCTTGATGCTCCCATTCCTGATAACTTTGCGCTGTTGGTGCCCGACCCTGAAGGGCCAAATGACTACCCAATCGTGGGCTTGTTCTGGGTGATGCTGTACCGCGAGTATCCCGATCAGCAGAAGCTGACCAAGCTGGTGGAGGCTCTGAAGTGGACCCAGGGGCCAGAGGGTCAAGCCATCACCAAGGAGCTGGACTACATCCCTATGCCTGAGGCGGCTATCCAGCGGATCTTTGCAGAGCTGGATGCCATCACCGTTAACCCCAATGCGGTGCGATGACTGGGTTGCAGCCTGAACTCCACTAGAGTGGAGCTGGTGGCCGGCTGAGGAGGCAGATGAGGCTTTCTCGGTCGGCTGCTGGGCTTACCTTGCACGGTGGGATTTTTAGGAAAGTTTTGAACCGAAGATGATCATGGGAGAGAGGCTATGACTTCAGCGGCTACGGGTTATGGTTCACCACCAAACCCGGATATCGATGTTGACATTGAGAAAAAGGCGAGCCTGTCTCGGGCTGTTGATGTGGGCTTTGTCCGCCTGACGCTGGCCTTGGCAGGGTTTGCCGGCATTATCCTCATCTGGGTGATTCTTCAAACCACCGAAGCGGCTCTGCCGGCGATTCAGCAGTTTGGCTTGGGCTTCCTGGTTACTGCCCGCTGGAACCCGGTGGAAAACATCTATGGGGTGCTACCACAGATTTATGGCAGTTTGGTAACCTCTCTGGTGGCTTTGATTTTTGCCATCCCTCTGGGCATTGGCACTGCCATCTTCCTGGCGGAAGGTTTTGCCCCCAAGTGGGTAACGGAGCCGATTGGCTTTGCCGTTGAGCTGATCGTGGCCATTCCCAGTGTGGTGCTGGGGCTGTGGGGGATCTTTGTGCTGATTCCAGCAGTGCGGCCCATCTTTCGAGCCATTAACCAGACGCTGAGTTGGATCCCTTTCTTGGGTGGCCCGGCTCCGCGGGGGCCCAGCTTGTTGATAGTGGCTGTGGTGCTGGGGATCATGATCTCTCCCATCATCATCTCCATTACCCGCAGTACCCTTGAATCTCTGCCACGCAGCCTAAAAGAGGGGGCTTTGGCTTTGGGGGCAACCCGCTGGGAGACCATCTTAACGGTGATGATCCCTGCCGGCCTGTCGGGCATTGTCAGCTCGATCATGCTGGCGCTGGGACGGGCCCTGGGAGAGACCATGGTAGCGGCCATGCTTTCCGGCAACGCCAACCGCATCAATATCTCCCTAATGCAGCCGGGATCCACCATTACCGGCTTGATTGCCTCTCAGTTTGGCGAGGCAGGACGCTTGCAGGTTTCGGCTCTCATGTATGCCGGCGTGGTGCTGATGGTGCTGACGTTATTGGTCAACATTGTTGCCGAGATCATCATCCGCAAGTTTCAAAACTTGGAGCAGTAACTTGGGAAGCAGAAAGAAGATAAAGGAGCACTGTTATCATGTCCGACTCAGCACAGCTTGCCCCTGAGAAGGTTGACATCGACATTACTCGTGCCGCCATTGCCCCTGTCCGCAATTACACAGGCATTGTCCTAACCCTGCTGAGTGGCCTCTTTGTGGCGGTGATCATAGCTTCCCTATCTTGGGTGCTGTGGGATGTGGGCAAGGAAGGCATCCAGCGGATAAATTGGGATGTCCTCACCCAGACCCGCTACCCTGCCCCTGGCCTGGCGGAAGGGGGCTTTGGTCACGCAATTGTCGGCAATTTAATGGTGCTGGCTACGGGGGCGGCTTTGAGCTTTCCCTTCGGCATCTTGGCGGCAGTGTACTTGTCTGAATTCGGTCGCGGCACCCGCTTGGCTTATCTGGTTAAGTTTTCCTGCAATGTGCTCACGGGGGTACCGGCCATTCTCTGCGGCCTGTTTGCCTATGCTGTGGTGGTGAGGGGATCCGGCTTTTCGGCTTTCTCGGGAGGGGTGGCTTTTGGCGTGCTGATGCTGCCGATTGTCGTCCGCTCCACCGAGGAGGCGTTGCTGCTGGTTTCGCCCGACATGCGCTTGGCTTCCCTTGGCCTGGGCTCAAATCGCTTTCAGACCACAATGCGCGTTGTTTTGCCGGCAGCGGCACCGGCCATCGTAACCGGGCTAATCCTGGCTTTGGCCCGAGCGGCAGGCGAGGCTGCACCTCTGCTCTTTACCGCCTTCAACAACAATTTCTGGTCTACTGATCTCTTTGGCCCGGTGGCTACCTTGCCGGTGATGGTCTACTTTTTCTCCATCATTCCCTACAGGGTGCAGCAGGAGCTGGCTTGGGCGGGCGCTTTGGTTTTGTTAGCCATTGTTTTGGCGGCCAGCTTGACCGCTCGCTTTTTGGTGTACAAGACCAGGAAATAGCCTGAGGATTCTCAACAAAGTCTTGAATCGAACTCTTCGTCGAACTCTAGCTCTTTTTGTGAGTGCTGCCATGCAAACTCAATCTCTTAACCAGACCTCTTACGTTTTCAGGACCGAGAACCTGAATGTCTACTATGGCTCCAATCTGGCGGTAAAAAATGTTACTCTGGACATCCCAGCCCGACAGATTACTGCGTTTATCGGCCCTTCCGGCTGTGGCAAAAGCACGATCCTGCGCTGTTTTAACCGCACCAACGATTTGATCCCCGGTGCTCGTGTAGAGGGCAAGCTCACCTACCACGGCAAGGATCTCTACGCCAAAGAAGTCGATCCGGTGGCGGTGCGGCGGCGTATCGGCATGGTCTTCCAAAAACCCAATCCCTTCCCCAAAAGCATTTACGACAACGTGGCCTACGGCCCGCGGGTGCTGGGGATGAAGGTAGACTTGGACGAGGTGGTGGAAACCTCGCTGAGGCGGGCTGCCCTTTGGGATGAGGTGAAAGATAAACTGAAAGAAAACGGCCAGTCGCTGTCGGGAGGTCAGCAGCAGCGCCTGTGTATTGCCCGCGCTCTGGCGGTACAGCCGGATGTGATTTTGATGGATGAGCCCTGTTCGGCACTGGATCCCATTTCCACCCGCCGTATCGAAGAGCTGATGAAGGAGCTGGAGGAGGAATATACCATCATCATCGTCACCCACAACATGCAGCAGGCCAGCCGCGTCTCGGATATGACGGCTTTCTTCAGCGTGGAGCTGGTGGGATCCAACCGTGTGGGCGAGCTGATTGAATTTGACAGAACTGAAGTCATCTTCAACAGCCCCACCAAGCAAGCCACAAGAGATTATGTGGAGGGCCGCTTCGGCTAATCGACCTGGCCGGACAGGGATCCTTCCCATACTGTTCTCGGCAAACCCTTTTGCAGGCAATTTCTGCCGATGATGGAGTCTGAAGAACCGTTGCACCCAAATACGGATACCTATGATCGTTGCCGCTCCTGACAAGCTGCAGGCTTTGCGTTCTGACTTAGAGGGTATTGAGATCATCACTGATCCGGCTCAGGTGGCCAAGTTGTCGTTGGATTTTTACCACTACAGCCCCGTGCTGAGCCGACAACTGAGCGACAAGCGGGGAGATTTGGTGGTGCGCCCCGCCGATGAGGCCGAGGTGATGCGGGTGGCAGCGGCCTGTGCCAAGCTGCGGATCCCGGTTACGGTGCGCGGTGCCGGTACCGGTAATTACGGCCAATGTATCCCGCTGGCCGGGGGTGTGATCCTGGACATGGGCAAGCTCAACCAGGTGCTTTGGGCAAAGCCGGGCTTGGCGCGGGTGCAGGCGGGGGCCAAGTTGATGGCCATCGACAAACACACCCGGGAGATGGGCTGGGAGATCCGCATGGCTCCTTCCACCTATCGCACGGCCACCATCGGGGGGTTCATTGCCGGCGGCAGTGGTGGCATTGGTTCTGTGACTTACGGCCAACTGCGGGATCGGGGCAACATCTTGGGGCTGCGGGTGGTCACCCTGGAGGAAGAGCCGCGGGTGCTGGAGCTGCGGGGAGATGAGGTATTCAAAGTAAGCCATGCCTGGGGCCTCAATGGGATCATCACCGAGGTGGAGATTCCGCTGGCGCCTGCTTACCCTTGGGCAGAGCTGGTGGTGGCTTTTCCCCCCGCAGGAGGGTTTATGCCCTGTGCCCATTTTGGCCAGGCCCTGGGCGATGCGGATGGGATCATCAAGAAGATGATCAGCCTGCACGCTTGGCCGATCCCCAGCTACTTTGCGCCGCTGCGGGGCTATCTGCCAGAGGGATCCGCTGTGGCCCTGTTGATGGTGGCCGAATGCAGCCTGGAGCCGCTGTTGGAGCTTGTCCGGGAACATGGGGGCCAAGTGGTTTACAACAAAACTGCCCAAGAGGCCAGCAAGGGGATCTCGCTGGGGGAATTTTCTTGGAATCACACCACCTTGCACTGCCGCAGCGTGGATCCCAGCCTGACTTATTTACAATCGGCTTTTCCCGCCGATCGGGAGCTGAAGCTGGTGCAGCACATGTACGAGTATTTTGGCGACGAAGTGCTGATGCACCTGGAGTGGATTCGCATCAACGGGCAAGCTACCCCTGTCGGCCTGCAAATTGTCCGCTTTACCACCGAAGAGCGTCTAAACGAGATCATGCGCTACCACGAAGAGCAGGGAGTATTTATTGCCAACCCCCACACTTTCATCATCGAAGACGGCGGGCGCAAAGTGATGGATCCGCGCCAGATTCGTTTTAAAGAAGAAGTGGATCCCTATGGCCTGCTCAATCCGGGCAAGATGCGCACCTGGCAGGAGCGCGCCTCTGCTTGAGGAATAGCAACAGTAGCACAGCAATTGGCCTTGGTCTATCTGTATTGCCCATGTTTAATCCCTGATGGATTGTCTGGGCAGGACAACACCAGTCCAAAGCTCTACAGTCAGTACTGTGGGAATGCTGTCCACCGTTAAATGCTTTGTGGTGTGGACTGTCAAACTTCCGGCAGCCAGTCCTCTGCAAGCACCAACTCTGGAGAGTAGGGACAGACATCTGGAAATGTCGAGATTTCTATCCCCGTTTGCCTGGCTGCTTGGCGGCGCGCCCGTTGATAACTCTCTTCAAGTTGCTCTACCAGATAACCTTTTAGGCTAGGGCTATCTTCTATGGCCAATCCGATTTGGGTTCGCGCATCTGTAATGGAATCTAGCCAGCTATCTGAACGGCGCTGAGGTTGATATTGCCACTTGAGTAGATGCAGCAGAAGGCGAGTTAATTGACTGGTAATCCCTCGTCGTTCGCTCTTACCCAAATTCTCAACCTCTTCAATTAAGTGTGTTAGGTCAATTTCATGCCAGCGCCTTTCCCGCAATAGCCGGGTTGTTCGGTCAATCCACAAGTTAAAGTCTGTCGAGTATAGATTGCTCATAGCTTTGTCCTGCTGAAAAATAGGGTCGCGATAATTATGAAATCCAGACTACGTCCTTCTTGAGTTTACTACAATAAAACCTGTAACACCTGAGTTCTCAACCGTCTGGGAGCAGAGTCCTCTGGTGACAAACCTTATCCAGGCAACTCTTTCTATAGTCATTTCGATTTAAAGCAGGACACTGCACCCACACTTAAAGTGCACCGAGCCGGAAGGCTTTTCAAGGACTCCGT
>NZ_JANSHQ010000548.1:0-930 GCF_047461715.1 Synechococcus sp. R8-2
CTGGAGTCGGGGTGGGTGTCGGCGTTGGAGTGGGAGCAGGTTCGAGTGTAGGTGTTGGGGTTACTTCAGCGGTAGGGATCGGATCCGGTTCTTCCCGGCTATCGCGGATCGTTGGGCGTGGCCACAGCAAAAAGGCGGCCAGCAGAGCCATGACGCCTAGGGATCCCCCGGCCAAAACCCACTTCAGACTGCTGCCGGAAGGTTGCAGAACCGTTTGGGGGGCAGCTTGCCGCAGAGGGCGAGTGCGGGGAGTATCGGTTCGTGCCGGCGTGGCAGGGCGAGCGACGGGGGGATCCTGAACGGTCGGGAGAGCGTTGCTGGCTGGGATCACTGTGGAGGGCGTTTTGGGAGTTTCATCCTCACTTTGGGGAGAGGGATCCGGTGTTTCCGGCGAAGCTTCTGCTGAGGAGGGTTCTCGCTCGGTGATGTAATAGGGGATCCCTGCACCTGGAGGAGGGGGAGAGACCGGCTCATCTTCGATGAGATCCAGATCCTCATCGCGGATATCTTCAAAGGCTCCAGAAGCCGATCCTGTATTGCGGGTGGTTTGGATTGGTGGCTTGGGGTCAGAAGAGGGTGGAGCATCCCGTTGAGCCTTAGCGCTGCCGGTGGGCAGGATCACAGTGCTGGCTTGGCCACTAGAGAGTTGGGTGGTTGCCGTCAGATCATAGGCTTGCAGCAGTCGTTCCCCCAGCTCCCGCATCGTTTGCGGTCGTTCGTCCGGGTTTTTTTTCAGGCAATCCATCACCACGGCTGCTAAAGGGGGTGGGATCGGCTGGGGGGCTGCCTTCGGGTTGATCTCGATTGGGCTTTCGTAACAATGGGCGTGGATCCAACTGTGCAAAGAGTCAGTTTCCAATTGAAAGGGCATGGATCCCGTCAGCATCTCGTAGAGCACTACCCCAAAGGAGTAGATATCCGAGCGGGCAT
>NZ_JANSHQ010000549.1:0-7417 GCF_047461715.1 Synechococcus sp. R8-2
TTGGTGAAAGATGCTAGCTTTTGTTAGCATGCAGGAGCCAAAAAAGTTCGGCAGGCAAATCAAAACTCTTCCGAGCCAGAACCCAAACCTCAATCCAACACAGCGGGATCCCTTGGCTAGTTCAGAGTTTGCCCTGGAGCAGTTGCTCTTCGCCCCGGCCACGCCTGACCCCGACGCAGTGCGGGTAATCTACGCCTTCCCCAACACCTACGCAGTGGGGATCACCAGCCTGGGCTATCAAGTCATCTGGAGTCTGCTGGCCAGCCGCCGGGATGTGGCCGTCTCCCGCCTCTTTACAGACTTGGCTGAGCCCCTGCCCCGGGAGCCGGAGCTGTTCGGCTTTTCCCTATCCTGGGAGCTGGATTATGTCCATATCCTGGCTCTGCTGGAACGGCACGGGATCCCTCCCAGATCTGAGGAGCGGGAAGAAGCCCACCCCTTGGTCTTTGGCGGCGGCCCGGTACTGACAGCCAACCCTGAGCCCTTTGCCGAGTTTTTTGACCTGATCTTGTTGGGGGATGGGGAAGGTCTTCTGGAGAAGATGATTGAGATCTATCGGCAGGTGCGCCAGGGATCCCGGGCTGAGAAATTGCAGGCGCTAGCGCAGGTGCCAGGGATCTATGTGCCCGGCTTGTATGAACCCCAATACCGGGAGCCCGACGGCCCGGTGGAGAAGGTGCTCCCCAAAGTGGCCGGGATCCCCAGCTCCATCCGCAAACACACCTTCCGCGGCAACACCCTCTCGGTTTCCACAGTAGTCACCCCCAAAGCGGCCTGGGAGAGCATCTACATGGTGGAGGTGGTGCGCAGCTGCCCGGAGATGTGTCGGTTTTGCCTGGCCAGCTATCTCACCCTGCCTTTCCGGGTGGCGGATGTGGAGGGGCATTTGATCCCGGCGGTAGAGCGGGGGCTGCAGGTCACTCAGCGGATTGGGTTGCTGGGGGCTTCGGTAACCCAACACCCGCAATTCGAGCAGTTGCTGGAGCACTTGGCCCAGGATCGCTTCGAGCAGGTGCGTCTCAGTTTGGCCTCGGTGCGCACCGCTACCGTAACCCCACGTCTGGCGCAGGTACTCTCCCGCCGGGGCAGCCAGTCCATTACGGTGGCCATCGAAAGTGGCTCAGAACAACTGCGCCAGATCATCAACAAGAAGTTAAGCAACCCGGAAATCTTGGCAGCAGCAGCCCACGCCCAGGCTGGAGGTCTGAAGGGCATTAAGTTCTACGGCATGGTAGGGATCCCGGCGGAAACCCAGGCAGATCTGGAGGCCACAGTAGCCCTTTTCCAAGAGCTCAAAAAAGCGGCTCCCGGCCTGCGCCTGACGCTGGGTTGCAGCACCTTTGTGCCCAAAGCCCACACCCCTTTTCAGTGGCACGGAGTGGATCCCCAAGCCGAGAAAAAACTGCAGTTTTTCCAGAAACACCTGCGTCCCTTGGGGGTGGAGTTGCGCCCGGAAAGCTATAGCTGGTCCGTGATCCAGGCCCTCATCTCGCGAGGGGATCGGCGGGTGGGAAAGGTCTTGCAGTTGGCGCGGGACTTTGGGGAATCTTTGGGGAGCTACCGGCGGGCTTTCAAAGAGCTTAAAGGGCAACTGCCGCCCCTAGACTACTACGTGCACAGCCACTGGGATCCAGGGGATCCCTTGCCTTGGCAACACATCGAAGGGCCCCTCACCCTGGAGCGACTGTTGCAACATCGCCAGGAAGCTCTTTCTGTTCGCATCCCTTAGAGATGTCTATTGGGGTTGTTTGCAGGCCGCAATGCTGCTGGCAATGACCGCCTCGGTTTCGGCCAAGCCTTTCCAGCCCAAGATCTGGGTTTCTTTCTTTTCCAGGCGCTTGTAGGTGGCGAAAAACTCCGCGATCTCATCCAGGCGGTGCTGGGCGATGTCTTCCAGCTTGGTCACTGCAGCATAGCGGGGATCCTTGGCAGGCACACACAGCAGCTTCTCATCCGGATCCCCGCCATCGATCATCTGCAACATGCCCAAGGGGCGCACCGTGACCACACACCCTGGGAAGGTGGGCTGATCCATGATCACCAAGCCATCCAAGGGATCCCCATCCCCGGCCAGCGTATTGGGCACAAAGCCGTAGTCGTAAGGGTACTGC
Organism: Synechococcus sp. R8-2; assembly: GCF_047461715.1. Classification (NCBI taxonomy): domain Bacteria; kingdom Bacillati; phylum Cyanobacteriota; class Cyanophyceae; order Synechococcales; family Synechococcaceae; genus Synechococcus; species Synechococcus sp. R8-2. The sequence continues at coordinate 2,112 of NZ_JANSHQ010000549.1, forward strand.
ACCGAGGAGTAGAGCACCCGATCCAGCGCCATTGCTCCCATGTCTTTGTCGAACTCATACTTGTTTTTGCTGCCGCCGGGAATCTCAATCAAGAGGTTGAGCAGGCCGGGCTTGGGTTGGGCAGGGATCCGCGACAGGTCGATCACAGCAAGCACCCTCGGATTGGGAATAGACAGCCAGAGTGTATTTTGACATACTCCTTGCCCCAAAGGACAGAGACTCTTGACACTTGCCGGGAACAGGCGGGACGAAACCCTTAGCCGCCTTCATATTGCTTCACATTATTTTCTCCACGTCTGGCTTAGCGTCGCATCTTCCTCGACGAGATGGGAGACTGGGTTTTCTCTCCCCCTTTCCCTCAGCAGGCCCAGAGCCGCCTGGAAGGATAGGGTTCCGGATCCGGCTTCCTTGATTGGCTCAGACATACTCCCCGGGCAAGATTCGAACTTGCGACCAATCGGTTAACAGCCGACCGCTCTACCGCTGAGCTACCGAGGATCAAGCGTTTCTCATCATAGGGGAAAAAAGGACTGCTAGGCAACTGCCGATGAGGGGTTCTGGTTTGGCCTTGGGATCCCTGTTCAGTGGAGCGGGCTTGATTTTGCTCAATTGCTCGCCTTTCTCAGGTCTATCTGACGGATCCAGGGGACAAACCCTGAAAACGCCCTCGTCAACCGAACGGAAGCCATTACAATGGTTACGGACATTTGCCAGCGCCCCTCATGGACTTCGGAGTCGGATTTCTCTCCAACAACGTCATGCTGCCGATCCTGGATTTTTTCTACGGGATCGTGCCCAGCTACGGACTGGCCATCATCTTCCTGACGTTGGTGATCCGCTTTGCCCTCTACCCGCTCAATGTGGGATCCATCCGCAACATGCGACGCATGAAGGTAATCAGCCCGGTGATGCAGCGGCGGATGCGAGAACTCCAGGAGAAATACCGAGACGACCCGCAGAAGCTTCGGGAAGCCCAGGCCAAGCTTTACAGCGAGCTGGGGGCCAATCCCTTGGGGGGCTGCCTGCCACTGCTCATTCAAATGCCGGTGCTGTTTGCCCTGTTTGCCACCCTGCGGGGATCCCCCTTTGCAGCGGTGACCTACGATGTCAACTTGCAGATCCTGCCGGCGGAAGTGGCGGCTGAGGTGGTGCCCGCCCCCTACGTCAGCCCCAGCAAGAACATTTTTGTCACCGACTCTCTTCACAAGCTGGTGGTGCTGGTGGAACCCAAAGGCACCAAGATTGCCGTCGGGGAAGAGGTGCAATTTTTGCTTCAAGGGCCGGGGGGCAAACCTTTTGAGCAGTTGGTGGCCGAAGCGGGCGGGGATCCCAGTCTGTTACAGCCCACCTGGAAGATCACCAAAGGGGAAGATCGTGCCCAGATCAAGCCGGATGGCACCTTGCTGGCTCTGCAGCCGGGGGATGTGACCGTGCAGGTGTCTATTCCCGGTTTGGCCTCTGACACCGGCTTTCTGTTCATCGACAAGTTGGGCCGTGTGGGGGCCTTCGACGAAGATGGCACCATCCACTGGGATATCATCGCCATGATCGTCATCTTTGGGGTGTCCATTTACCTGAACCAGTACCTAACCAATGCCGGACAGGATACCGGCAAAGAGGATCCCAGCCAAAGTTCCATGGCTCGCATCACCCCTGTGCTGTTCTCGGCGATGTTCCTGTTCTTCCCTCTGCCGGCAGGGGTTTTGCTCTACATCCTTGTCTCTAATATCTTCCAAACGGTGCAGACTTTCCTGCTCTCGCGGGAGCCGTTGCCAGAGAACTTACAGCAATTGGTGGAAGAGGAGCGCCGTCGGGCTGCCCAGGCGATCACGGTGGAGGCCAAGGAAGTGGAAAAATCGACCAAGCCCAGAGCAGCCAAGGAGGGACGGGAATCCTTGCCCTTTGAGCCCTAGGGGATCCTCGCTGTTGGGGTGGACTTGTGGTGGAGTGTTGATACCTCTTCAAAGTTGGAAGCTGCCCAGGATGAGCCGTCCTAAGTCTTCTACGGGATCTGCTGCTAAGAAATCTGAGGGAACCGTTGCCCCTTCGCCAAACAAGTCCACCTTTGCGGCCAATCAAGAGCGAGCCAGGCAGTGGTTACAGCAGGTGCTGGCGGCTATGGGGATCCCAGCGGCGGTGCGGGTGGTGGGGGAGGTGCTGGAAATTGAGGCAGACTCTTTGACCCCAGCTCAGAAGCGGCTGCTGTTGGCGAAAGCCCCCCCCTTGCCCTCTCCATCTTCCAGAGATTCCCCTCAAGAGGAGGATCGCTCCCCCGTGGTGCTGGATGCGTTGCAGTACCTGGCCAACACCCTTCTCAACCTGAACCAGCCGGAAGACCAGCAGCAGCCCTACATTTTGGATTTGGACGGCTATCGGCAGCGGCGTTTGCAGGAGCTGAAGGTTTTGGTTGCCGCTGCTGTGGAAAAGGTGAGGGCCACTGGCCGGGAATACGAGTTTCCCGATCTCTCGGCTGCCGAGCGTCGGCAAATTCATACTCTCTTGAATGACCCTGCCTATGCCGATCTGGAAACCTTTAGCCGTGGCAAAGAGCCTGACCGGCGCTTGGTTATCCGTCGGGCAGCTTCCCCATCTTGAGAGTGGGCAGAGGGCTGGGAACAAGTTGGCCCTCTTGCTACGGTGACGACAGGGATCCCTGCTACCCAAAACGCGTGAAGGGGGGTGCCATGCTGAGGCCAATTCGTCTATCGGATCTGCGGCAGATGCCCGGTCAAACCCAAGAATTGCAGTTTAGGCAGTTTTTTTCGGGCTTTGAGAGTTTGACCCCTGTGGAGGGATCCCTGGAAGTCAGCCATCGGGGCCACTTTCTTGAGGTGAGTGCTGAGGCCCGTACCATTGTCACCCTCACCTGTCACCGCTGCCTCCAGCAGTTTAACCACCGGCTGCACCTGGAAGTTGAGGAGATCATTTTGATTCGGGATCCCGAACCTCTCCCCTTGGAGCTGGAATTGCAAGACGAAGAAGATCTGCTGGAAAGCCTGCCCCCCCATGGTGAGCTGGATGTCGAAGACTGGATGTACCAGCACCTGCATTTGGAGATGCCCCGCCAGTTGCCCTGCCGTCCCGACTGTCCGGGTATTGCGGTGGAATCTCCCGCACCGGAGGTGGATCCCCGCTGGGCAGCTCTAGCTTCTCTCCTGGAAGACTCTCCCTAGCTTGTTGAATGTTGCGCCCACAAGTTCTCTGGCGTTTTGCTCGACCCCACACCGTCTACGGCACCAGCGCCAGCATGGTGGGCCTCTACCTGTTGGCGGGGTTCGTGGCTGCTGGATCCCTGCAACCGGTTCTCTCGGCGCTGCCCCAGTTGGTCTGGGCTTGGGCGGCCTGTCTGGCGGCCAATGTCTACATCGTCGGCTTGAATCAACTGACGGATATTGAAATCGACCGCATCAACAAGCCCCATTTGCCCTTAGCTGCTGGATCCCTGGGTTGGCGACAGGGGGTGGGGATCGTCGTGGGTTGTGGGGTGGCGTCCGTCCTGCTGGCCATGGCTGGGATCCCCTACCTGCTGCTGACGGTGCTTTTGAGCAATGGGATCGGCACGGCCTATTCGCTGCCCCCCTTGCGGTTGAAGCGTTTTCCGCTGGCAGCCTCGGCTTGCATCTACAGCGTGCGCGGCTTGATCGTCAATTTGGGCCTTTACAGCCATTTTCAGCAGGTGATGCAGGGAAGGGTCGAGCTTTCGGCTGCGATTGTTTGGCTGACGGGGTTTATGTCGATTTTTGGGCTGGTGATCGCCCTTTTCAAAGATATTCCCGACATGGAAGGGGATCGCCAGTTTGCCATTGCCACCTTCTCGCTGCGCTTTGGGCCAGAGCGGATCTCAAGGTTTTGTATCGGCATTTTGGCCTTGTGCTATCTGGGATTTATCGGGGTGGGGATCTCTTTTCTCCTTGCGGGCAACGGCCTCTGGCTGTTGGTGGGCCATGTGTTGGGGCTGGGGATCCTCTTGGGCTATGGTGTTCATCTGGATCTCAACCGCCGAGATGCGATCGTTGGCTATTATCAACTGATCTGGAAGTTGTTTTACTTGGAGTATTTGCTTTACCCTTGGGCCTTTTTCTCTTTTTTCTAGAGCATTTTCCTGGAGGTAACGATCTCCCCAAACTCAGACAGGAAAAAATCTAGAGATACCGCCTCATTTGCACCCGAAAGCGGCCTTTTTTTGTTTCGGCTACCTCTTCAATTTGCAGCCGACCACGACCGCGAATGGCAATCCAATCCTGAGGGCCAACGGTGTAGCTGGCTTGGGTAATGGGCTTCCAGTTGACCCGCACTTCCCCCCGTTGGATTTCTTCCACCATCTTGCTGCGGGAGATGCCAAACCCGGCTGAGGCTACCGCATCCAGGCGCAAAGAGGCTTCCACGCTGGTGATGGATTTGACGCGGGGGGGCTGAATGTTCAACTGGCTCAGGAGGATCCGGCTCACTTTGACAGGCACTGTGCGCACCTGAGTCAGGTTTAGGGTGAGGTAGTCCACCATTTCGGGCACAACGATGGCCTGGGCGCCTGAGTCTCCCAACACAAGGATGTCTCCCACTTTCTCGCGGGCGATGCCGGCTCCCAAAAGGGCTCCCAGAAAATCGCGGTGGGTGGCCGGGTCGAACAGAAAGTTGCCCTGAATCTGAATGGCGGCCAATGGGATCCCTTCTGGGTCGGGCTTGGGATCCCGGACATCCAGACCCACCTCAGAGCGGGCCAGGGCTATGCGTTGGCGTTCTGCTTGGGGGTACCCTCCCCAGGCCCACACTTGTAGTTCGGTCAAGTTGCGCAGCCGAGCTTGCACCTCCGCTATTTCGGGTGGGGAAAGGAAGTCGCTCCAGACCACTTGCCAGGTCTTGAGGGCTTGCTCTCCCAAATCCAAGACCCGTGCCAAGGTTTCTCGATACTCTGCCCCTTGCAACAAATCGGCTCTGGGTAGCATTTGGGGTGCTTCGACCTCTGTGGTTCAGTCCCGTTTTTCCCATGCTAAGCTAGATAGCCGGAATCGCGGCGGGCGTAGCCAAGCGGTTAAGGCAGAGGATTGTGGATCCTCCATTCGTGGGTTCGAGTCCCATCGTCCGCCCTTGAGGGAAATCGCGAAAATCCAGTCAGGGCAAGGGCTGCAGAGGCCAGTCCATCTATCTAGACCCTGACAAACGAAAACAGACAACACCCTATCTGGACGCAAAAATCGTGAAGGTATTCGTCAAGGTGATCTGGAGCACCTGCCTCTCCCCCTCAAAACAAGCTCGGTTAGGGTCGTTTCAGGTTAGGGTGAGCTTCTGGCCCCCTGCATTATTGCTCC
>NZ_JANSHQ010000550.1:0-1177 GCF_047461715.1 Synechococcus sp. R8-2
CCGGAAGGCCCTGCTGGGCTTCTGGGTGGCGAGAGCAGGCGCTCTTCCCATTTACGTGCAGGTGAGGCCCGTCGGATGTCCCGCCAAATGGCTGTGGCAGCTAAGGTACCATCGGCAACCGCAATCGCCACCTGGTTCAGGCCCTGCTTCAAATCGCCCAGCGCAAACAGCCGCGGATGGGCAGTGCGACACCACTCGTCGGTCAACAGGTTTTCCCCTTGCCATTTCAAGCCGGGGATCCCTTTCAAATAGGCATTGTGGTATCTGGCGCCCATCGCCACCAAGCCGGTAGTTGCTTCGATGTAGGTGCCATCTTCCAACTCCACACCCTGCAATTGATGGTTTTCTCCAAGAAAGCGGCGAATAGGAGATTCGTAGAGGGGGTAGCCATGATCCGCCAGTTTTTTGCGCATGTCGGGGCCAACCGAGCAGAGGCCGTGGGTCAACACCGAGATATAGGGTGTAAACCAGTTGAGGACAAAAGCTGTATTGATCCGATCTTCCGAATTGACGATCAACACTGACTTTTGATCCCGCATTTCATAGCCGTCGCAGATCATACAGACATGCAGTGAATAGCCGGCGTAGTCGTAAACATTCTGCATATCCGACAACTGAGGCAGCTCGTCCATAATGCCGGTTGCCGCGATCAAATATTTGCTCCGAAAAACGGGGTAGAGGCTGTTCATTTTTCCCACCTTGACTTTGACCGCAAAGAGGTCTCCCTCATCGGTGGCATCTTCCACAAAACCGCGCAGGTAATCTACCCCTAAACTGAGGGCGTGCTCTGTTCCCTGTCGCAACAGCTCTCGTCCGGGAGTGGTCGGAGGCAATCCCAGATAATTGCGCAAATCCTGCATCCAAAAAGAGCGGCCTCTGCCCTTCTCCACCACCAGGCAACTCAATCCATAACGAGCCAGATAGATTGCCGCCGACAACCCCCCTGCTCCCCCTCCGGCCACGATCACGTCATAGATTTTGCCCAAACCAACCTCTAGATTCCTGCTGCTCAGTTTCATAGACGGGATCCCCTCACGAGCTTTTTGCCGGGTGATCTCAGGTCGTTGGCTGCGGCCTGAAAAATCTTAAGAAACTCTATATGTTCCGAGGACTGCTTATCCTGCTGAGTCCACCACATTTCTGTTGAGGCGTGATCCAAGTGAAGGGAGCAGTCCCA
>NZ_JANSHQ010000551.1:0-967 GCF_047461715.1 Synechococcus sp. R8-2
CGCGCACAAAACTTTACAATTTTCGCTCTCCTGCTCAGGCCAGGGATCCCATTGCGGGGAGAGTCTGTCTAGACTGGAAAGCAGCCCTACGGGGATCCCTATGCGAATTGGCGTGCCCAAAGAGATCAAAGAGCAAGAGTTCCGTGTCGGGCTGACACCGGCGGCGGTGCGGGCCTTAACCGAACAGGGGCATCAGGTGTGGGTGGAAACCCAAGCAGGCCAGGGGGCGGGCTTCACGGATGAGGACTACCAAAAAGCGGGGGCCAAGCTGGCTGTCACTCCTGAGGAGATCTACCGGCAGCAGTTGGTGGTGAAGGTCAAGGAGCCCCTGCCGGCTGAGTATCCTCTGCTCCATCCCGACCTTATTCTGTTCACCTATTTGCACTTGGCCGCCAGCCGCGAGCTGACCCAGGCGCTGCTGCAGTCGGGAGCCACCTGCCTCGCCTATGAAACGGTGGAATTGGCAGATGGATCCCTGCCCTTGTTGATGCCCATGAGCATGATTGCCGGGCGGCTCTCGGTGCAATTTGGCGCCCATTACCTCACCCGACAACAGGGGGGGCGAGGCGTGTTGCTGGGCGGGATCCCGGGGGTGCCGCCGGGGCGGGTGGTGATCCTGGGCGGGGGAACCGTGGGCACTGAGGCGGCCAAAATGGCCGTAGGCTTGGGGGCGCGGGTGCAGATTTTGGACATCAACCTGCAGCGGCTGAACGAGCTGGAGCTGCTCTTTGGATCCCGTGTGGAGCTGCTCTACAGCACGGCCCAAAGCGTGGAAGAGTGTGTTCGCGAGGCCGACCTGCTGGTGGGGGCAGTGTTGGTGCCGGGAAGGCGGGCGCCGGTCTTGGTGGGAGAAGAGTTGGTGGCCCAAATGCGTCCTCGCTCCCTCATTGTGGATGTGGCGGTGGATCAGGGGGGGTGCATTGCTACCACACGGGTTACCACCCATGCCCAGCCGGTTTACGAAGCC
>NZ_JANSHQ010000552.1:0-8496 GCF_047461715.1 Synechococcus sp. R8-2
AACAAAATCCGGGAAACTTTCACCCCCCTTGTCCAGACCCTCAAAGCCCAGAACAAAGCCCTGCGCATCGGGGTAAATCATGGATCCCTGGCAGAGCGGATGCTCTTCACCTACGGGGATACGCCTGAGGGCATGGTGGAGTCGGCCCTGGAATTTGCCCAAATTTGCGCCGAGCAAGACTTTCACAATGTGGTGCTTTCCTTCAAGGCTTCCCGCCCGCAGGTCATGTTGGCGGCCTACCGTCTAGCAGCCCGTCGCTTCGATGCCCTGGGCCTAAACTATCCCTTCCACTTGGGCGTCACCGAGGCGGGCGATGGAGAATATGGGCGCATCAAGTCGGCGGTGGGGATCGGAACCCTCTTGGCTGAAGGGATCGGCGACACGATTCGGGTTTCTCTCACGGAAGCGCCAGAGAAGGAGATCCCGGTGGCCTACGGCATTTTGCAAGCTCTGAACCTGCGCAAAACCATGGTGGAGTATGTGGCCTGCCCTTCCTGTGGCCGCACCCTCTTCAATTTGGAGGAGGTGCTGCAGAAGGTGCGCGCCGCAACCCAGCACCTGGTGGGGCTGGACATTGCCGTCATGGGCTGCATTGTCAATGGGCCGGGAGAGATGGCCGACGCCGACTACGGCTACGTGGGCAAGACGCCGGGGGTGATCTCTCTCTACCGCGGCAAAGAGGAAGTGAAAAGGGTGCCGGAATCGGAAGGCGTGCAGGCGCTGATCGATCTGATCAAAGCCGATGGGCGCTGGGTGGATCCCCCTTCTTCCCATTAACTCTGCTTCCCCCTCAAGAGGCGACCTGCCCAGCCATCCTGCCGCGCTCTTGCTTCGCTCAGAAACTGGCTAGTGGCGTTTGCCACGCAGGGCTTTGGCGCGGTTGTTCACCTGCCTTACAAACAGAGGCAGCAGGTGCGCCTGGATATATTCAAACGCTGCTTGCAGACCTTCTTTTTCGTAAACCAGGCCGATTTCCGCCTCAACCTGCGTGGGATCCCTGAGGGCCGACAAAAATTGATTGGAGGTCAGCCACGTGAAGAGTTCTGCGCGATTCAAGTCACAACTGGGCGGGGAAGGCACTTGCCAGTCTTGAGGTGGCCCAAGCAGCCACTGCCGGGCAAACAAGCTCAACACCGCATCCCCCAGCCAAGCCTTGTCGCGACGGGATCCCTCGTCCAATTGGGCCACCTGCTGTCTGATGGCCTGGCTGGTCGAGGAGCAATGGGATCCTGTCGGCATGGAAGTGGCAAGTGTGCAAGGACTGGCAGCAGACAAGCCCGGCGGCGAAGCGCCCCTGCCTCATTTTAATTAAGATAGGGTCTGGCCCGTTGCAGATGGAGTGTGGCATTGTGAGGATCCTTGGAGCATGTTGTTGGAGCTAACCCCAGAAGAATGCGAATCGGTGATTCCGGTGGTGCCAACGCGCCTTCAGTATGCCGCTTACTGGAGCGATGCCCTCAAGAGCACGGGCCGCATCATCACGGCCATTTTGGTGGGCGTGGCGTTGCTGGTTCTTTCCCGCGCTTTCGGCGAGGGATCCTTTCTGGGGGCAATCGCCTTCCTGGTCGGGATTCTCTCGTTGCTCTATCCCTTCCTGTGGGGGCCGCTCTATACCATCTCCCGCCGTCAGCTAGCCTTTCGCGAGATTCCCTATGGGGGATTGTTTTTTGGGCAGGTGCTGCGCACTCGCCGCTACGAGGTGGTGGTGGAAGAGCGAGAAAAGCTGGATGAAGATGGCAACTTCTACATTGAAGAGGTGCGGGAGCGCCAGTTTGAGATGGAAATCGGCGATGAGACCGGAGTCGTCTATCGTGTGCGGGCCAAGGACGATCCCCGCTACAGGCGAATTGTCAAAAAGCAATCGGTGCTCGGGTTGGTGAAAGCCTATTCCCGCGATTTGCAGCGCCGGCCCACCTTGAGCGAGGTCTATGTGGTCAAGCTGGGGGAGTGGGTGGGAGATGTCTCCTATCTGGATCGGGAGGCTTTTTTGGATATGGCAGATGAGCTGTTGGAGCTACAGGCCCAAGGACAAGCTTGATCCCCTGGATCCCTGGTGTTCTCTGGGATGGAGGGGAAGGGATCCCTGCCTTTTTATTCTGAAACCTAAACGGCTGCCTATCCGGGAGCGCCGCTTTTAACGCTGGGTTAGCCGCATTATTGTACTGGCCAGGGGTAGGGTTGGGTAGTTTACTGTGGACTGGCGGGAGCTTTAAACTGAGGGCTGTAAGCCAAAAACAACTGCCATGGGCGATCCTCTCACCCCCCAAGTCAGCGAGCGCATCTGCAAGCACATGAACGAAGATCATGCCGATGCGATAGCCCTTTACGCCAGGGTCTTTGGCCAGGTGGAAGGAGTTACCCAAGCCCGCATGCAGGCCATTGACCCGGAAGGGATGGACTTGCGGGTGCAGGTCGACGGGGCCGTACAAACGCTGCGGATCCGCTTCGACCACCCCCTGCGGGACTCCGAGGACGCCCATCAAACCTTAATTGCCATGGTGAAGCAGGCTCGCGCTCAAGTTAAACAGGCTACAAAGTGATGAGAGATACAGTTGAGGCTTAGCTGGCCTGCTGTAGGAGCAGATCCAACTGGCCGCGAGCCTCTAGCGCGTAAAGATCGTCGCAGCCGCCGATATGCTGGTCGTTGATGAAAATTTGCGGCACCGAACGGCGGCCGTTGGCCCGCTTGGCCATTTCCGCCCGTGCTGCCTCGTCTCCATCGATGGCGTACTCGATATACTTCACGCCTTTGCGATCCAGCAGTTGCTTAGCCCGGATGCAAAAGGGACAAAAACGCCAGGTGTAAATCTCAACAGTCATAAGAAAACAACAAACGCTTTTACATAGCTTAACATTTTCACGGAGCCGGGATCCCTTTCCTTGCAAACCTGGGGTTTTCTGCCTCCCATGGTCTAGTTGGCTTCCTTCCAATTGTGGCCAATTTGGATATCCACCACCAGCGGTATGGAGAGGGGCACTGCTCCTTCCATTTCCCTTTGGATCAGCGGTTTTAGGGCCTGCCATTCCGAGGGATCCACCTCAAACACCAGCTCATCATGCACTTGCAGGAGCAAGCGGGAACGAAAGTTCTGCAGCTTTTGCCGCAGGCGCACCATTGCTACTTTGATAATGTCCGAGGCGGATCCCTGAATGGGAGCATTCACAGCTGCTCGCAATTCCGCTTGTTTGCGATGGCCTGTCAGACGAGACAAATTGGGAAAATAGCGACGGCGACCCAAGATCGTTTCTACATAGCCATGTTTTTCCACAAAGGCTTCGGTGGAACGCAGGTAGGCGAAAATACCGGCGTAGCGCTCGTTAAATCGCTGTAAAAATTGCTTGGCTTCCGACAAAGAAACCCCCGCAGTGCGGGCAAAGCGCTGCGCTCCCATGCCATAGATCACCCCATAGTTGATCGTTTTGGCCAGGCGACGTTCTTCGCTGGTTATTTCTTGTTTTTCCAGGAGCAGGCGGGCGGTTAGGGTGTGCACATCTTCCCCTGAGCGAAAACCTTCCACCAGGGCAGGTTCTTGGCTGAGATGGGCCAAAATGCGCAGCTCAATTTGAGAGTAATCTGCTGCCGCCAATAGCCATCCCTCTTGGGGAATAAAAGCTTGTCGAATCCGGCGACTGAACTCGGTGCGAATGGGAATATTTTGCAAGTTGGGGTTTGAGGAGCTGAGCCTGCCGGTGGCAGTAACGGTTTGGTTAAAGTCGGTGTGGACTCTGCCGGTATCGCTTCTTACCAGGGCAGGCAGAGCGTCCACATAGGTCGATTTCAGCTTGGCCAAGGTGCGGTATTGCACGATGGTTTCGATGAGAGGATGATCCCCCTCTAGCTTTTCTAAAACTGAGGCATCAGTGGAATAGCCAGTAGCCGTTTTGCGGGTTTTGCGAATGTCCAATTTCAGCTTTTCAAAGAGCAGGGATCCCAGTTGTTTGGGAGAATTGAGGTTAAAGGTTTCTCCAGCCTGGGCATAGGCTTTCTGCTCCAAACTTTGCAGCTCTTGTTCCAGCTCTTGGGAAAATTGCCTCAGAAACTCGGTATCAACGCGAATGCCGATCCACTCCATTTCTTCCAGAACTTGGGCCAAGGGCAGCTCGACTTGAATAAAAAGATCCCACAGGCGTGGATCGGTTTTCTGCAGCTTTTCGGTGAGGATTGGCACCAGACGATAGGCACAATAGGCGTCGGTTCCACAGTATTCTGCAACTTTGGAAATCGGGATATCGGCAATGGACTGTTCCTTGCCCAGCAACTTTTTGTAGCTGGTGGTTGGCAAACCCAAATGGGTAGCTGCCAAATCGGCCAAGTTGTGGCTGGCTTCTGGATCCAAAACGTAGCTGGCCAACATGGGATCAAACTGGATCCCTTGCAGGCGGATCCCGTGGGCGCGGAAAATGCTCAGGTCGTACTTACAGTTTTGTAGGCTTTTGGGTCGGTTGGGATCTTCCCAAAGGGGTTGCAGGCTTTGTTTAACCAGCTCCCAATCCAGGTTGGATCCCTGGCGGTGGCCGATGGGCAAGTAGGCGATATCTCCCTCTGACCAACAACAGCCGATCCCCACCAATTGGGCATCCCGTGGATCTAGACTGGTGGTTTCAGTATCCCAAGCTACAATCCCTGGGCAGGCCAGCAGCTCTTGCCGCAAAAGCTCCAGTTGCTCCGGCGTATCGATGATGCGCACCGCCGGCAGAGAAGGGACGGGATCGAGGGCAAAATCAAACCACAGGGCTTCGTCAGGAGCGTTTGCGGGATCCCCGGTGGGATTAAAAGCGCCAACCACCTCTGCCTCGGTTGGGATCCCCCCCAAAGCCGTTTGTATTTTGCGCACTTGGGCGATGAAGCTGTGAAACTCCAATTTTTCCAGCAGCGGCAGCAATTCTGCTTGATCAAACCCGGTTAATTTCATGCTCTCCCAGTCGGGAGAAAGAGGAACGTCGCATTTGATCCGAGCCATAAATTGCGAGTGATGGGCCGCCGGGATCCCTTCTTTGAGGTATTGCTGGACTTTTCCTTGGATCTCGTCCAGGTGGTCGAAAATTTCATCCAAACTGCCGTAGCGCTCCAGCAGCTCCACAGCTCGCTTGGGGCCGATCCCTTTCACCCCGGGAATGTTGTCGGAAGGGTCGCCACAGAGGGCCTTATAATCCACCACCTGCCAAGGCCAGATGCCCAATTTTTCTTTCACTTGTTCGGGGCCAAACTCGCTGATGCGATCTTTGCTGTTGAGGTGCAAAACCCGAACTCTTCCATCGGTATCGATCAACTGGAACAGATCTTGATCGCCACTTAAGATCTGCACCCGGTAATCTTGGGGGGCTAGCCTACTGAGGGTGCCCAAAATGTCATCGGCTTCAAAACCAGGCACCACCAAAATCGGGATGCGTAGTGCCGTCAACACCTGCTTCAGGTTCTCCACATCTTCGATAAACTCCGGTGGCGTTTCCGGGCGGCCTGATTTGTAGGTTTCGTCGGCCTCGTGGCGAAAAGTGGGCTGCCGTGTATCAAAGGCAACGGCTACATGGGTAGGGGTGTATTTGTCCAAGACTTCTAACAGCGATTTCAAAAAGCCAAAGCTGACGCTGGTGGGGATCCCAGTGGAAGTGCGCAACCCCCCCTCGCGGCTGTAGGCAAAGGCGTAGAAGGAGCGATAGGCCAGAGAGTGACCATCCACCAGCAGCAGTGTTGGAGTTTGCCAAGCCATCAGCTGATACCTTGAGGGTGAATCTAGCCTATCGGATCTGGGCTATGGGCAGAAGGGATCCCACATCCATCATCGGCCTCAAGAACTCAGCAAGAGCGCCCGGCGGTCAACAGGACGGGATTCCAATTCCAACTTCTGTGACCCGGCTACGGCAAGATCCAAAAAGCCATCGATAGGCCCGCCACCCCTGTCTGTTTTGTTAGCTACAATGCTCATGCCCATTTTTTCAATTTATTGGCTCAATCGGCAATACCTAAATTTGTTACCCAGTTGATCACCCAAAGCATTGCCCTCTGGTTCTGGACAAAATACAGCCCACCACAATGCTCTTCTCTTCTCAGCAAATCCTGCCCCCATCTCTCTACCCACCCCTGCATTGGGGCCTCAAGACCCTCTTTCCCGACGGCCTGTGGGAGTTGCCGGCAGATCCCCATACCCAGCGGGTGGCTCTGACCTTTGACGATGGCCCTCACCCCGAGTACACCCCTGCTTTGTTGCAGGTTTTGATGGATTTTCAGGTGCCGGCCACGTTTTTTGTGTTGGGAGAACGGGTGCAGCGCTGGCCCCACCTGGCCCGTCAGATCCGCCAACAAGGCCACCGCATTGGCCTTCACGGCTGGCAGCATCGCCCTTTTACCGAGCTTGCCCCTGGAGAGCTTTATCAGAGCCTGAAGCGCAGCCAAACCACCCTCGTGGCTGCCTGTGGCGGGATCCCTGACGATTATCGGGCTGTGCGCCCGCCCAATGGCTTGTTTTGGCCGCAGACGCTTGCGGATTTGCGCCGTTGGGGCTTTTGTCCGGTGATGTGGAGCGTGGTGCCTGAGGATTGGCTGATCCCACCGGTATCGGTGGTAGTGGAGCGGGTGCTGGCCCAGGTGCGGCCTGGCTCCTTAATTGTGCTGCACGATGGGGTACAAGGAGGAGCCCAAGTGGTTGAGGTAACGCGGCAGTTGATCCCAACTTTGCAGGAGCGGGGATTTGAATTTGTCCACTTGCCGGATCCCTGAGATCTTTCCAGTTGGGGAGAAATTAAATACAGTAGAGGCACGCGTAGGCAGGAGGGTCAAGCCATGGGCGCACGCAAGATCATCTACGGCATTTTTGGGCAACGGGCCGGCAGCGTCATCGTCGGAACTTGGAACTGGCTGTGGGGGATCCCGGTGGAGAAAGGCGGCACAGGAGCGGTGATGGTGGCGGAAGAATCCCTACGCACCATGCAGGAGACGGTTCAGCGTCTCACGGAAGCCGTTGCCACCCAAGTGGCTGCCTATCAGCGGGCTGAACAAAAGTACATGCAAAAGGTGCGGGAGTACCAGGCCCTGGAGAACAAGGCTCGCCTGGCCGCCCAACGAGGCGATCAAGAGGCTGCCCGCCTGGCTATGTCCCAAGCGCTGCAAATTGAGGCCATTCTCGGCCCCCTCAAGGAGAATGTGGAAACTGCCGAGCGCTACGTCAATGCCGCCAAGCAAAAGCTGGCCCGCGAGAAAGAACGACTGGCCGCTTACAAGAGCGAGCTGAGCAACCTCAAAGACATCAACGAGGTGAACCAAGCTCTGGAGCAGATGACCCGCGTCAACAACTCCTACAACATCGACTCGGCCAAGTCGCAATTTGAGGCGGCAAAGAATGCTATCCAGGCTCGCCAGCTCAAATCCCGAGCCATGAGCGAGCTCTCGGAAGATCGCAGCGAGCAGATTGCTGCCCAATTGGATCAAATGGCCATGGACGATGAAATCTCCCGCCGCTTGGCAATGCTCACCGGCCAAGGAGGTGCCCAGGCCAACCTGCCGCTACCGGATCTGGATTTCGAGAAGCGGCTCCCCCAATAGCGGCAGTTGCTTCCAAGCTTGGGGATCCCTCGCTTTTCAACCCACGTCGGCAACCCCGCTGCTAAGTTGCAGGGGGAGTTTTCCGTTGGGAATTGACGGTCAACGGGCTAGAGGGAGTGCGCTCGTACTAGGATGATAAAGGAACAATAGGCAACCCATCTGAGGAGAGGATCCCAGCAATGTCAGCAGCACGAGGCGCGCATTCTGCCCGATCAGGCCTGTGGCCCACTTACGCAACCAGCCCGTGGCTGTCTAGAGCGCTGTTGCTGCTCTGTGTCTGCCTCAGCTTGGTGGTCGGTGCCTGTTCCGCAGGCTCTAACCTACGGGCCTACAGGGATCCCAGCGGAGCCTTTGCTTTTGCTTACCCCAATGGCATGGTGGCGGTCAATCTTGGGCCTGGGAAAGGGCCGGTGGTACTCCTGCGCGACCTGGTGTACGAGACCGAGAACGTCAGCTTGATGATCGCCCCGTTTGACAAGGGGGAGACGATTGCCGATTTGGGCAGCCCGGATGAGGTGGGGCAGTTGGTGGCGGAGAAGATCATTGCTCCTGAGGGATCCGGTCGCTCGGCCAAGCTGTTGGCTGCCGAAGCCTTTGAGCGGCAGGGGCACCCCTATTACCTGCTGGAATACCAAACCGATATGGGATCCCAGCTTCGTCATGAGGTGGTGACGGTAACCGTTCGGCACCATCGCCTCTACACGCTGACAGCCTCTACCCAAGAATCCCGCTGGCCTCAGGTGCAGGCTGCTTTTAGGAACGTGGGCCGCTCTCTGAATGTTTCCTAAAGCTTTTCCTGAGAGGATTTTCTCAAGGGATTGAACCGGGTTGACGGACTTGGGTAGGTTAAGGTTGAGCCCTTTAGGGCTGAGTTATGGCCATTTTAGGTTGGGGGCGAGACGCCTGGGCTACTGAGAAAAGCCTTGTGGTTCTGGGGATTATTGCTCCGCAACGCTGAC
>NZ_JANSHQ010000553.1:0-832 GCF_047461715.1 Synechococcus sp. R8-2
CAGCTCCGGCTGATGGATCAAAGCGCGGCACAAGGAAGCCCGCTGCCGCATTCCCCCGGAAAGCTGCCAAGGATAGGCTTTCTGAAAACCCTCCAAGCCCACGGTGGCCAGCAGCTCCAGCGCCGACTTCTCGTGCTGGGCCAGGTTTTGCTTGAAGGTACGCTTGTAAGGCTCCACCACCTCCAACGGCAGCAACACGTTCTGTAAGGTCGTGCGCCAGGGTAGCAGCACCGGGTTTTGGAAAGCCATGCCCACACTCTTCAGGGGGCCGGCGATGGGCTGCGACTGGAAGTAGAGGGTGCCGCTGTAGTTGGTGTTCAGGCCGGAGACCATCTTCAGCAGCGAGGTTTTGCCACAGCCGCTCGGCCCAACAATGGAGACAAACTCCGAGTGGGCAACAGAAAAGCTGACGTCGCGGATGATCGTGACCGGGGATCCCTTGCCGGGGTACTGCAGCGAGACGTGGCGCAACTCCAGAACGGGCTTGCCCGAAACAGCGGGGGAAGATAACCCACTTTGAACCACCCTCTGCGACTCCAACATTGACTCAACTCCAATGATTTTCATAGTGGCCCAAGTGAGGGCTGATCCCCCTGATCCAGACAGATGATGGCGGGAGCAATGAGGGTTGCAGGCCGGTTTATCTCGATTGGTATGGCCAACCCCATCCCCACTACATCAGAGAGAGGGGCAGCCAGCTGTGTTGCCAGATACTTTGTGGGCCGGTGAGGTCCCCCCATGTTCAGCTTCAGGAGATGTGGGATCCCCGAGGGCCCGGTCATCGAAGACAGTAAACTACCCGACACCCGTGCTATGCGCAGGGTGCGGGCTT
>NZ_JANSHQ010000554.1:0-1248 GCF_047461715.1 Synechococcus sp. R8-2
GCGTTAGCGGGACGGAGTCCTCTCGCCTCTCCAGGAGCAAACCCGATTCTCCTTGCTGCTGCGAGCGACTTTCAAGCGGCTCTGAAGGCAGAGCTTCCATCCGTCCAGAGCGTTGCCATCCTCCCCGCTCCCGTGCTGCGGAGATTGTGCTGCCGGCAGGGGGCCATTGGGGGCCAGATAGAGCCGGGCGCCCGTTTGCGCCAGCGGTGCTCCGCACTATCACCACCTGGCCGTGTTCGTCTAAACTGCGGGTTTGGGTCAGCGGCTCGCGGTTGCGCAAGAGACGATCCACAGTGGCGGCCACATCTTCGTGGATGACCCAGCGGGATCGCTCCAGCATCTCTATGGCAATCTCAAACGTAGGGGGAGCTTTGCGCTCCAACACACTCTTTTGAGAGCCGCGCCGCCGCGCCTCTTCATCTCCCAGGGTGACGGATTGGATCCCGCCCACCAAGTCTGAGAGGGTGGGATTTTTGATCAGGTTGTCGATGCGGTTGCCATGGGCAGTGGCCACCAGTTGTACCCCCCGCTCGGCAATGGTACGAGAGGCCAAAGCTTCCAGTTCAGTGCCGATCTCGTCGATGACCACCACTTCGGGCATGTGGTTCTCCACCGCCTCAATCATCACCTTGTGCTGCAGCTCTGGGCTGGCCACCTGCATCCGTCTGGCCCGACCAATACCCGGATGGGGCACATCGCCATCGCCGGCAATCTCGTTGGAAGTGTCGATAATGACCACTCGTTTGCCCAGCTCATCGGCCAGCACACGGGCAATCTCCCGCAAGGCCGTGGTTTTACCCACCCCCGGTCGGCCCAGCAACAGCATGGAGCGCCCCTGTTCCACCAGGTCGCGGATCATGCTGATCACGCCGATAACGCAGCGACCCACCCGACAGGTAAGGCCGATGATCGTGCCTTGGCGGTTTCGGATGGCACTGATCCGGTGCAGGGTAGAGGCAATGCCTGCGCGGTTGTCACTGCTGAACTCTCCAACCCGGCTGATCACCTGATCCAAGTCGGCCCGGGTGATCACGTCTTCTGAAAGGTAATCGGCAAAGCCGGGGAAGCGGGCTTCGGGGCGGCGACCCAAATCCAGCACCACCTCCACCAACCGATCCAAGTGGGGATGCTGTTCTAGGCGCTCACGAATCGGAGCAGGCAGGATATCCAAAAGCTTACTCAGGTCGTCGCTGTATTGAACCTGGCCGGGAAAGCCGGTACGTTCACGTAAGCGGTGCGGAGCACTTT
>NZ_JANSHQ010000555.1:0-8504 GCF_047461715.1 Synechococcus sp. R8-2
GTCGGAGTCGGGTAGTTTACTACGGAGATTTCTCCAGGGGGTTCGCGATTCTGCGACTGGATCCTTTGTTGATGAGGGGAGACAATAGACGAGAGTAGTAGCAGGGAAAAGGTTAAAAAACCTGCCTTGGCACTGTAAAACTCAGCAGGAGATTGCGTATGAGCGCTTTTGCCCAAGCTCCCAAAAAGTGTGTTTCCGCCGCCTTCAAAGAAGAGGGCAAGCTGCAAGAGTGTATCCAGCGGCTTTTGAACCGTGGCATTCCCAACGATTGCATCTCCATTATTGGCCGCAACTTTCAAACCGAAGCCAAAATTACCGGGTTTATCACCCGCAAAGAGGTGGTTCTGGACGGTCTGACCAATGGGGCCATCTATGGATCCCTGTTCGGATCCCTGCTGGGGCTGCTCACTGGCGTGGGGGTGCTGTTCATTCCCTTTTTGGGGGCAGTGGTGGCCGCTGGGCCTCTGGGAGCCGCTTTGTTGGGGGCAACGGGCGGCGCTTTGTACGGAGCACTGGGAGCGGGCCTGGGATCCGCCCTGATTGCCTTGGGTATGCCGCAGGAGAAAGCCGCCATCTACCAAACCCGGGTACAGGCGGGCGAGTTCTTGTTGGTGGTGCAAGTACCGGAAGAGAAGTCGGGCGAAATTTACTTGCTGCTGCAGAGTGCTGGCGGAGAGGAAGTTTCCATTGCCGACTTGAACTTGCCCGGTGAGCCAGAGGGAGACTTAACCCCAGAGAGCATCTCGCCGGAAATCCGCGCTGACCTCTCGGAAGAAGCGCAGCAAACCTTTGTGGAAGCCTACAACCAAGCCAAACAAGAGAGCAATAACTCCACCCATGCACTCCTCAAAGCTTGGGAAAAGGTCAAGCAAATTTTCACACGAGATGAGAAAGGGATCTTCTCCAAACACAAGCCCTAGCCCAAAAAGTTTCCGAAGTAGCGAGAGCACAGTAAAGCGCCATCTCGCCGCTCTGCCTGTACGTGTTCTGGGTCTGCTCCAATTTTTTAGCTGCAACCTTATATCCTGAGAATAGCCCGAAAAACTCTAACCTAACCTTGCAGGGGTGAGCCTATGGCTGCGAGTGACTTCAAGGATTATTACAAGATCCTGGGCGTCAGCAGAGATGCCTCTGCCGAGGAAATCAAGCGCGTCTATCGCAAGCTGGCCCGCCAGTATCACCCCGATGTCAACCCTGGGAATAAGGCGGCAGAGGAGCGCTTCAAGGAGATCAACGAAGCCTACGAGGTGCTCTCTGATCCAGAGAAGCGGCGGCGCTACGACCAGTTTGGGCAGTACTGGCAGCGGGTGGGTACTGGTTCTGCTGCTGGAATGCCCGGCATGGAGGGCTTCGCCCAATACGCCAGCTTCGAGGAGTTTATCAACGAGCTGCTGGGCCGTATGGGCTCCCGCCGCAGCGGGTTCCAGGGCTTCGCCGGCGGCTTTGGGCCGTTTGTTTCGGTGGATTTGCCGGGGCAGGATGTGGAGGGCACTCTGGGTCTCAGCTGGGCAGAAGCTTTCCACGGCACCCAGAAACGGCTGAACCTAGATGGAGAAACGCTAACTATCCGCATTCCCCCCGGCGCTAAGCCGGGCAGTCGCATCCGCGTCAAGGGCAAAGGCCAGGTCAGCCCCTTTGGCGGGCCAAGAGGGGATCTCTACCTCACTTTGGAGCTGCCCCCCCATCCCTTCTTCCGCTTTGACGGAGACAACCTGCTCTGCGAGCTGCCCATTACTCCTGACGAGGCGGCTTTGGGAGGGACGGCGGAAGTTCCCACCCCTACGGGTCGCGTGCAACTGAGGATCCCTGCCGGGGTAGACAGCGGCCAAACCCTGCGGCTGCGGGGCCAAGGCTGGCGGGATCCCCAAGGCCAGCGGAGCGACCTGCTGGTGCGGCTGAAGGTGGTGGCGCCCAAATCCCTTTCCCAGACCGAACGGGATCTCTACGAAAAGCTGCGGCAAAGCCGTAGCTGGGATCCCCGCGCCCACTTGCAGGAGGTGAGTCTATGAGTTTGGCCATTGTGCGGGTAGAAGAACGGCTCTATACCTTCGAGCAGGCCACGGAACTGCTGGGGATCCCTCCCCACCTGCTGGAATGGCTGCTGGCCCAAGGCTTAGTGGAGGCCGAGAGCAGCTACCTGACCCCCCAACAGCTCAGGCGGTTGTTGCAAATGAGCCGCCTACACCGAGACTTGGGGCTTAACTGGACGGGGGCAGCGATGGTCTTGGACATGGCTCAGGAAATTGCCCGGCTCAGGGGGCAACTGCGCCACTACCGCGGATTTTGAGGCTGCCCAGCCAACCCATCAAGGAGATAAACTTCGATGAACCCTATGGAACAGATCATCCGACGTAGCCAAGTGGTGGGCCTGCTGGCCCTCGATGGCAGCACTGCTACCGCCTTGGGTACCGTAGAAGAAATCTGGGTTGACCCAACAGGGCGGGTATGCTACTTCACCAGCCAGCAGGGGTACACCCCCCTGGAGCAGATTTCTCTCATCGGGCCAGACGCGCTGCTGACCTACTCCACCGTTTTTGCTACCCCCCTAACCCCCATCAGCTCTCTTTACCGTCGCACAGTGCGCATTGGGAATCGAGAGGTCGGCTGGATTGAGGATTTTCTCTTTGACTGGGAGACCGGATCCATTGCCGCTTATATTCTGGGTGGCAGCATTGCCGAGCCTTGGGGGGGGCGCGCCGTTCTCCTGCCTGAGGATGTGGAAGCCATTGATGTGGACGCGGTGGTGGTTAAGGAGGATGCTCCGCAGCGGCTGAAATCGGAAGCAGAAGGCTTGAAGAACTTTTGGAGCGAAAAATCTCGGCAGGTGAAACAGCTTATCCAGCGCATGGGGGATCGCCTCAAGGCGTTGGTTGGCCCACAGGATCCGCCGGAGGTGGTGCGCGTTAAGGTGAAGCAGGTGCGGGACGAGCTGGCCAAAGGGGGCAAGTTCGATCTCTCCCTACTGGACGAGGCGGCAGAGTTTCTGCAACACAAGTGGGAAACCTGGCAACATCGCCTCAGCCGCGCCGCTCAGCGCATGCAGGCTGCCCTTCAGGCTGCTTGGGAGAAGCTGACCGAATAGCAAAGAATGACTCTGCAACCTCTGGCCTGCGGTCGCCTCAGATGCTGCACATTTGCTTCCCAACTGCTTCCCAACTCCCCTCTTCCTCTGGGAAAGGGGCTGGGGGGCAACAGCATGAGGTGCTTGGGGAGTCCGTCCCACTGCTCGACCGGAACTGTTGCAAGCCAGTCCTCGACCAAACCCAGCTGACGGACGGCGGCTTTTTCGGCTACGATCTAAGATCGCTGTCAATGCTCGGATCAGGTTTCAAGACCCCCGCAGGGCACCTGTACGGCAGGGAGAAAGATGACTTACGCAATTGTGGAAACCGGCGGTAAGCAGCTTTGGGTGGAGCCGGGGCGTTTTTACGAGGTCGATCGCCTGGCGGAAGTGGAGGAGAACAGCCCCTTCGATTTGTCTCGTGTGCTGTTGATCAACCACGAGGGACAAATCACGTTGGGGCATCCCTACGTTTCGGAGGCGGTCGTCAGGGCACGGGTTTTACAGCATCGGCGCGGCGATAAAATCATCGTCTACAAGATGAGGCCAAAGAAAAAGACCCGCAAAAAGAGGGGTCATCGGCAACCGCTGACCCGTCTGCTGATCGAGTCTATTGAACTCAATGGGGTGCCCCTAGCCACGGCACCATCCCGTACGGAAGCGGCTCCAGAGTCTAACCCAGAGGCAGCCCCTTCGGCAGCGGCGACAGGGATCCCTGCGGATGAGGAATAAACTCTGAACTCAGGTGTCCTGAATCCCGATTTTTTTATCTCGTTTCTGTTGATCACGCAGTTGCATAGGAGGCGTCATGGCTCATAAGAAGGGAACGGGCAGCACTCGCAACGGTCGAGATTCCAATGCCAAGCGGCTGGGGGTGAAGCGCTATGGGGGCGAGCTGGTGCATCCCGGCCACATTCTGGTCAGGCAGCGGGGCACCAAGTTTCACCCAGGGGTGAACGTGCGCATCGGCGGCGACGACACCTTGTATTCTGTGGTCACCGGTATTGTGACTTTTGAGCGCTATGGCAAGTGGCGGCAAAAGGTGAGTGTCTACCCAGCTGAGGTGGCTGCCCAGTAGGGAAAGGCCCAGCTTTGAAACTGCCTGGGAGAGTTTCTTCCGCAAGAGAAGATTCTCGCTTCTGTCGACCAAGCTGCTTGCCGGGCTGAAAACTGTCTGCTCCAGAGCAGACAGGGTTTTGCTGTTGCTGATTCCTGAACTTTTTTCGTTCTTGAGGATTGGGGCCAGCCGGAAGAGAAGAGGAGCTAGGGATCCCTGCCCCTTCGAGGGCGAAAATGGCAAAAGCGTGGAAGGCAGAAAGCTGATGCGGGTGTATTTGTTTCGCTGGGCAGGGTTGCTTCACCTCATTGCCGGGGTGATGTACCTCTACTGGCGACTGACAGCCGGGTTGATGGATTTGGGATCCCTTTTGTTTTGGGGGGCAGAGCTGTATGTTTGGCTGGCGGCGGTGGGCTTTACCCTCAGCCGCTATCCCCAGGTGCCGAGAGAGACGCTCCCATCCCCAGAGGTCCTGCGGCGGTCGTTTTTCCAGTTACCGCGAGTGGATGTGCTGGTGCTGCGCCGGTGGGATTCTCTGGAGGCAACCCGGCAAACAGTGCTTTCGGCTCTGCACCTCGACTACCCTTGGGAGCGGTTGTTTGTCCACATTGTGGATCGGGTAGAGGATGAGGAGATGGCCAAGGCGGCCCGGGCCATTCCCTGCGAATACTGGGCCTGCCCTAGCCCCACAGCCGACCCCCTGGCTTATGCAATGGGATCCCCTCATATCCAAGGGGAGTATCTGCTCCTAGTACAGCCGGGCCATTTTCTCGAGCGGGACTTCCTGTGGCAGACCTTGCCCCACTTTTACGACTCGCCGGAGCGGGCTCCAATTGTCAACCGAACTGGCTTTGTGCAGGCAATGCTGCGCACCCTAGGCCAGCCCAGAGCCGTTCACCCACTGCAGCAGCTCTTGGCGGTGGGATCCCAGGGCTACCAGGCGGCACCCCTGTTGGGTTCTGGCTGTCTCATCCGGCGGGCAGCCTTGGAGGGGATCCCGCGGATCGACATTCGTCGCCCTGTGCAGTTGGGGTGTCAGATGCACTGCCGCGGCTGGCAGTCTCAATTGGTTCGCCAAACCCAGGTTACGGGTGTTTTGTTGCCCTTGCGCAACCGCCGCGTTGCTTTGCTGGCTTTGTTTTCGGCCTTGAGGGAAAATCCCTTCTGGGGCAAGCCGACCACGCAGCAGCAGCGCTTTCAATACCTGTGGCTGGCCCTCTGGGCTGCCGGTGGGATGGCGGAGCTGGTCTACTTGGCGGTGCCGATGGTCTTTCTCTGCACAGGGTGGATGCCGGTGCCGGCTTTCAACCGGGTCTTCTTCGCGTGGTTTTTGCCTTATGCTCTCCTAGGGCGCATCAGTTGGCTCTTGGCCTTTCCCCCGCATTTGTGGGGGGCAGCTTGGCAGTCGGAACGGCAGACGGGCAGCCAGTTTTTTCAGTCCATCCAGGCGCTGGTGCAAAGTCTGCAGGGAGTGCCCCCCTATCCCGAGCAGCCTTCCCAGCTCTCCTTAGGACCTCAGGCTCTGGCTATTGTGCTGACTTTTCTGGCTATGGGGGTGGGATCCCTGCGTTCTGCCGGCAGTTGGGATCCCTCTTGGCCTGAGCTGCTGTTTGGCTTGGTCTGGGCCTTCTACAACCTGATGATCCTGACGGTGCGCCCCGACGATCACGATTTTGCCGGCTTTGCTTTTCCCAGCAGCAGCGCCGCTGCGGCGACAGAAGAGAGCGCCGACCCATAGGCTGCCAAGCCAAGACAAGTTCATCGCAAAACCAAATCCCCACATCCATTCAGCTGCTGCATGGATGAAATGGCAGGCTGCCGCGGCAGATGGTGGGCAAACGCTATGCTGTGAGAAGTGTAGGATAAGTGGATCGGCACAGGTTGTCTCCAACTCTCCGGGGAGGTGTACCGGTGGAGAGGGGGGATCCCTGGCCAAGTCGCCCCTCCTGTTTGCAGGATTGAACGCGGTCTTCTAGGTTCAGAACGACACACCTGTGGAGTCAGAGAGACCCCCCCTTCGACTGCTCCCCCTGGGTACGGATCCCTGGCAGCAGGGCTGTGCCTATTGGCTGGAGATGGGATCCCACCGTTTGCTTCTCGATTGCGGGTTGCCCGCTCCTGCCCTCTTTAAGGCTCTGCCAGGGATCCCGGATGCGGTAATCTGCAGCCATGCTCACTTTGACCATGTGCAAGGGCTACCTGCTTTTCATCGTCGTTACCCTCAGGTACCTCTCTACGCCACGCCGGTGACTGCTCATTTGGCCGCTGGTCTGTGGGAGTGTGGCGTTTGGCCAGGCTACGACCGGGACATTCGCTTTCCCCCCTTTCGGGCGCTGCCTTTGGGCCGGGCGCGAGAGATTTTGCCCCATCTGATGCTCACTTTCTTTGCGGCTGGGCATCTGCCGGGAGCGGCGGCAACCCTGCTGCAAAATACCCAAACCACTCCGGCCCAAGCCTGCGTGTACACGGGCGACTGTTCCCTGGCCTCAACTCGCTTTGCCCCCGGCTTGGATCTCATTGCTTTGCGCCACTGGCAGCCGGACGTGTTGCTCATCGAGGCTTCGCTGGGATCCACCCGCCATCCACCCCGTCGTCACCTGGAAAATCGCCTGGTGGAGCGGTTGCTCAGCGCCTTGGAAGCGGGGCAAACGGTGCTGTTTCCCCTGCCAGTGTTGGGGTTGGGGCAGGAGCTGATCTTTCTCCTCAAAGCCCACCACCGCTTTACCCAAGCCCCCCAAGAGCTCAAGATATGGGTGGCGCCGGGGCTGGCGGCAGGCTGCAATCTCTACGAGCGCTTGCTCACCTACCTGCCGGAGCCGGTGCGCAATTTCGCCACCTATCAGCCTTTGTTCTGGGAAGACCGCCTGCAGCCGCGGGTTCAGCCCCTTACCGAAGCGGATCCTCTGCCCCAAGGCTTGCTGCTGTGCGACGCCGATGCTGGGCCTGAGGCTTGGGATCCAATTTGGTCGAGGTTGTTGGCCCAACCGCAGCGCTCCTGTCTGCTGGTGCGGCTGCCAGAGGTGGAACTGGCTACCCCGTTTGAGCGTTGGCCGGCGCCGCTGCGCTCCCGCATTGCCGTTGAATGGATAACCTGGCACAGCCACAACGATGTCGGGCATCTCACCCAGATCATCCACACCTTTCGCCCCCAGCATTTGGTCTTGGTTCACGCCGACCCCAAGCAGGCTCAAGATCTGGCGGATCTGCCGGAGCTGTGCAATCGCTACCATGTCCACTGCCCTCAGCCTGGGCATTGGCTGGAGTTGCCCGATGGGCACCTACAAACCCCAGTTAGGCTCGCGGAGCTGAAGGCCGGTTCCCCCGCCGAGATCAGGGATCCCGCTGTGCGCTACGAGGGGGAGGTGGAAGAAGTTTGGCAGGAGCAGGGCTCGCCGCGGGCTTTGGCGGGGGTACAGGTGCGTCTGCCGCCCCAGATTACCCAGGATCCCCGTTGGCCGGCCTGGGCCGATACCGGCCTGGTGGAAGCCCGCTGGCAGGGATCCGAACTGGTGCTGCGCGGCCTTTCTCCACGGGAGCTGATCCGCCCGGCAGAGGCTGCCCCTTCTCCAGCAGGGATCGTGCCGCGTCCAAAACAGCCTTCTGTATCCAGTCATCACGGTGGCAAAAAGTGCCAAACTTGTCGCTTTGCCCGCCAGATCTTGACTTCCCAAGCCCAAGCCTTTCGCTGCGATCAGGAGCGTTCCCCCCTCTACCGCCTCAGGGTGGATCCCCAGGGGAGCTGCCCCTACCATCAGCCGCAGGAGATCCGCTCTTCCGGTTAGCCGTCAAGCCAGGGAAGCCCAAAGGCTAGAATGGGGCAAGTCGCGGTGCCAACCATGCTTGAGCAAGATTCCTGGGCAAATCATCGCCGTGGGCCGGTCGGATCCCTGGAGCGCCCAGCCGAGGCCTTGGCTGCGGCCAGCCCGCCCGTAGTGCAGATGGTTGGGGTGAGCAAAGTCTATCCACTGCCGGAGGGCAGTTTTCAGGCCCTCTACGATATCGACTTGGCGATCCAGCCGGGAGAGTATTGCGCCATTATGGGGCCCTCTGGATCCGGCAAATCCACCCTGATGAACCTCATCGGCTGCTTGGATCGGCCCAGCTCAGGGCGCTACTGGCTGGATGGGGTGGAAGTTTCCACCCTGACCGATCGCGATTTGGCCCACATTCGCAACCAAAAAATCGGCTTTGTCTTCCAGCAGTTCCATCTCCTGCCCGTCCTGACAGCGCTGGAGAACGTCATGCTGCCCTTGGCCTATGCTGGGATCCCGGAGCCGGAGCAACGCCGGCGGGCCAAGCAAGCCCTAGAACAAGTAGGCTTGGGGAGCAAACTGCAGCAGCGTCCGGCCCAACTCTCCGGCGGCCAGCAGCAGCGGGTGGCGATTG
>NZ_JANSHQ010000556.1:0-536 GCF_047461715.1 Synechococcus sp. R8-2
ACACGGCTACGGTCGTAGTTGAGCCGGAAGGTGGGATGCACTTTTCCTTGGATGCGGTTCCAGAAGTTGCGCACGTTGACATGCAGGCCAATCTGCTCTGTACCGCGGATCAGCATGGATTGCTGACGAATCCGAATCAAACGTTGATGGCTCATCATCAAGCGGCGAGACAGCTCATCCAAGACATGAGAACGGCCATTGGCAGCCACCGGGGCAGATGCCTCTGCCGTCTGAACGGGTTGAGCCGATCCTTCGACCGCCTTGGGATGATAAGCCACACCTCGATAGAGCAGGTCAAGGTTGGTGGGCAAAACCACCGGCTTGGTCAGATGGCGGAACCGCCAGTCCAGCCCCCGGTAACGACCCCCCACTTTGCCGGGAGAAACCGCCGCTGTTGCAGAAGAGGGGGTGTAATCGACGCCACGGTAAAAGAGTTCCATGATCTTCGCCTCCAAATGAGTTGAGTTTTCATCCGTTCGCCTTCTCCCAAGAGAAGCCCCACGGTTACCAGAAGAGTTGAGGCGCGTTCCTTCGGG
>NZ_JANSHQ010000557.1:0-996 GCF_047461715.1 Synechococcus sp. R8-2
CGCGCTATTCGGACGGAGTCCTTGCCCATAGCCATCCGCCACCGCAAGACTCTGGTGCAACTGGTGCGCTCCGGTGGTTGGATAGATGAGCGCCGCTTTGCCCTGCAGGTGGTGGGCCGGGATCCCAAAGGGCTGCTCAGCTTGGTGCCTTTGGGTCTGCGCCTGTTGGCCAGGGGCAAATTTCCCTTTCGCTTCCAGCCCTCTGCAGGGGCGGCGACGGTACGGCGGCTTATCGACACAGTTAGGCAGGAAGGAAGGGATCCCCTCTAGGCTCCAGTTTTGAGGTTGTCTTGGCCGGAAATCAATCTGGCACTCAAAATCCGATCCCCCACTTTGATGTGGCGCAGCACCTCCGTTCCCTCTGTAACGTACCCGAACACGGCATAGCGGCCATCCATGAGGTTTAACCCCGCCGGGGTGAGATCCGGCTCAGCCATAAAGATGAAGAACTGAGAAGAGGCGCTGTTGGGATCGTCGGGATAGCGGGCCATGGCCACCGTCCCTTCGGCAGAAAAAGGCAAGGCCGGCTCCACATCCCACAGGCCCATCTGATCAAAAGTTTGGCCGTAGCGGGGCATCACCTCGCCTTTGGCGCGAATCTCCATAGGAATGGTGCGAATTTTTCCGGTGGCGGGATCCACATAGCCATCGGCAGGGCCAGGGGGATCCCCGGCCTGCGCCAGGAAGAAGGTCTCCACCCGGTCAAAGGTCAGGCCATCGTAGAAGCCCCGCTGCACCAGGTCGGCAAAGTTGCCGGCAGTGATGGGGGCGCTGTAGCCATCTAAGGTGATCACCATGCGCCCGGCAGTGGTGTTTAGCTCCACCTCTGCCCGCCCCAAGAGCTGAGGTTTGTCGGCATACTCAGCAGGCACTGTGTAGGGGAAAGCCCCCACCCAGTTGTTTTCGAGGGATCCCAACTCGTCCACTAGACGGTCGTAGGCAGCGCGGGCCTCTTCTTTGCCTTTGGATTTGCGCTCGCTGGCTTGGCCGATCACC
>NZ_JANSHQ010000558.1:0-1747 GCF_047461715.1 Synechococcus sp. R8-2
CCCAAAGCAAGTTATTCATTCAGGATCCACTCGATTGGCTGCCGCTGAGACAACGATGAGTGGCAAGCTCACCAGCAAACAAAAGCCCCACTGCTCCCAAGACAGGGGTGCTGTGTCGAAGATAATGTTGAACAGGCTCCACTGGCTGAAGAGGATCTGCAGCAGGATGGCCGCCCCAATGCCGATGGCAATGGCTGCTGTATCCATGAGGCGCTCATGGCGCTCCAATTGGCTGGCACGTCCACGGCCCAACAGGGTAGGAATGGCCTGGCTGAGGCTGAGCAAATAGAAAATTCGCCCGATCACCAACGCTTGGATGGCCATGGTGCGGGCCAGGTCAATGCTGCCGGTGGTTTGTTCGATGTATTCAAAAACCCCGAAGATCAAGATCCAGTTGAACACGGACACCAGCAGGATGCGCTGCAGCAGCCTAGGAGAGAGCAAGTTGGCCTCCGGATCCCGCGGTGGGCGGGTCATCTCTCGGCCTGTGCTCGGCTCAAAGGCAAGAGGCACCGTCATGGTGATGGAGTTGATCATGTTGAGCCACAGCACTTGAATGGCCAGAATGGGGAGCTCGCGGTTGAGCAGCACGCTGAGGAGAATCGTCATCGATTCCCCCCCGTTCACCGGCAGGATGAAGGCAATGGCTTTGAGCAGGTTGTTGTAAACCGTGCGCCCCTCCTCAACGGCTGCCTCAATGGAGGCGAAGTTGTCATCGGTCAGGATCATGTCGGCAGCAGCTTTGGCCACTTCGGTGCCGCCTCGCCCCATGGCAATCCCCACATCTGCTTGCTTTAGGGCCGGAGCGTCGTTGACGCCATCGCCGGTCATGGCCACGATCTGCCCCCGCGCTTGCAGAGCTTCCACCAGGCGCAGCTTTTGCTCTGGCACCACCCGTGCGAAGACGGATCCCCGATTGGCAGCTTCCACAAATTCCTCCGGGCTGAGCTGCTCCAGATCTCGACCGCTGTAGGCTTGCACAGGTTTTCCACCCCCCAGGCCCATCTGCTCGGCAATGGCTTGAGCCGTGAGCACGTGGTCGCCGGTGATCATCTTCACCTGGATCCCAGCCGTTTGGCAGGAATGCACTGCCGCAATGGCCTCTGGCCGCGGCGGGTCGATCATTCCTTGCAAACCGAGGAAGATTAAACCCTCCTGCAGATCTGGGTGATCCACCCGAGTTTGGCTGCTGGGGACGGTTTTTTGGGCAAAGGCCAGAACTCGCAGCCCCTGCCGTGCCAAGGCCTCCACCTGCTGGCGAATCCGCTCCTCTTCCAGAGGCTGGATCTCCCCCTGGGATCCCATCTGGCTGCGGCAGCGGGGCAGCAGGGCTTCCACCGATCCCTTGACATAGATGCAGTGCTCTTCTGGCCCCAGGCGGTGCAAGGTGGCCATGTACTGAAACTCAGATTCAAAGGGAATGCTGTCCAGGCGAGGGCGGCGGCGCTGCAGATCGTCCATATCCAAACCCGCCTTTTGGCCCGCCACAATGAGGGCAGCTTCGGTGGGATCCCCTACCACCTCCCACTGGCCGTTGTCTTTGGGTTGCAGACGGGTGTCATTGCAGAGGCAGCCGGCCAAGAGACAAGCCTGTAACGCCAGCAGCCGCTCCACTTCCACTGGATCACCCCCCTCCTGGGCCAGGATTTGTCCCTGAGGACTGTAGCCACTGCCCGTAACTTGGTAGAGCTGGGATCCGGCGTAGATGGCCTGCACCGTCATCTGGTTTTCCGTGAGGGTGCCGGTT
>NZ_JANSHQ010000559.1:0-762 GCF_047461715.1 Synechococcus sp. R8-2
TGGTGGTTTTGCCGTTGGTGCCCGTTACCCCCACCAAGGTCAGTTGACGGGCGGGAAAACCATAGAAAGCTGCCGCCACCTGGGCCACGGCCCTGTTCAGGCTGGCGCGAGGCAAAACCAGGACGGGCTGACTTCCCCATCCAGCCTCTCCGCTGACGCTCTCCCACGCCTCTTGGGAAATGAGGGCCGCCACTGCCCCTGCCGCCAGGGCCTGGGCCACGAAGCAACCCCCATCCACGCGGGATCCCGGCATCCCCAAGAAGAGATCCCCGGCCTGCACCTGGCGAGAGTCGGCACAGAGGCCCCAGACCTGCACCCCCTCCAGGGATCCCTGGGCCAATTGAGGCTGGATCCCAGCTTGGTGGAGCAATTTGGACAAAGTGATCCCAGCAGTTTCCATCGTTGCCACTCCCCACAGCTTTGCCGGTTAGGGTAGCGGCCAGGGATTGCCGCCGTCAAATTAGGCCAGGGCTTCCTCCAGCTTTTGCTTGGCCCACAGAGAAGCGTAGAGGCCCTTCTCGTCCGCCAGCAATTCGGCATGGGATCCCTTCTGCACAAGGCGGCCCTGGTCCATCACCCAAATCTGATCGGCCTCCACCGCAGCCGTGAGGCGATGGGTGATGAAGATCACCGTTTTCTGGGCCGTGACCCGACGCAGATGGCGGAGGATGGCTTGGGCCGTCTGGTTATCCACGCTGGAGAGAGAGTCATCCAGGATCAAGATGGGAGCATCCACCAGTAAAGCCCGAGCCAAGGCCACCC
>NZ_JANSHQ010000560.1:0-2811 GCF_047461715.1 Synechococcus sp. R8-2
CCCGAGCCAAGGCCACCCGCTGTCGCTGGCCACCGGAGAGGGTAATGCCCCGCTCTCCCACCAGAGTGTCGTAGCCCTTGGGAAAGTTGAGGATCTCGGCGTGGATGTGGGCGGCTTTGGCCACCCATTCCACCTCCCAATCTTCGGCATCCGGCTTGCCGTAGCGAATGTTATCCCGGACCGTGGCGCTGAACAGGAAGCTCTCCTGGGGCACATAGGCAATGGCCCGGCGCAGGGATCCCAGTTGAATCTGGGTGATATCCTGCCCATCCAAAAACAGTTGCCCCGGCTGGATCTCCAGCAGCCGAAGAAGGGCATTGGCCAGAGTGGACTTGCCCGCCCCAATCGGCCCCACCACCGCCACCATCTGGCCCGGTTCTATGCAAAAGTGCAAATCCTCTAGAGCCGGAGCTGCCGCAGGGCCGGCGAAGGCAAACGCGAGACCTCTGGCCTCGAGGCGACCCTGCACCTTTTCCAGCGGCAGCGGCAGAGCCGCGGGGGCGTCACAGATGGTGGGCTGCACCCTCAGCAGGGCGTCGATCCGCTCCAAGCTGACCTGCCCCCGCTGGTAGGCCGTGATGGTGAAGCCCAGCAGGGCGGTGGGAAATACCAACCGTTCCACGTAGAGGGTGAGGGCCGAAAAATCCCCGATGGTCAGCGTCCCTGCCGCAATCTGCGGCCCCCCCACCGCCAGCAGTAGCAACAAGCTTAGGCTGACCAGCGCCACCAAAGAAGGGAAGAGCAAGTTGCGAGTGAGGGCCAAGCGCAAATTGGCCTGCAGCAGCCGCTGGTTCTGGCGGCGAAACTCCCGCTGCTCGTGCTGTTCCTGGCTGTACACCTTGATCAGGGCAATGCCGTTCAGGTCCTCTTGAATGAGATCGCTCAGATCCGCCAACTCCTGCTGCACCTGGAGCTGCTCCTGCTGCAGGCGGTTGCTGCTCAACTTCACCAGCACCAACATCACCGGAAACACCGACAGCGCCAAGGTGCTCAGACGGGGCTCGATGCCAAACATGGCGGGCAAGGTGGTGGCATAGGCAAAGATCGTGTTGGCCAAATTGAGTAGGGCGAACCCCAACAGGCGGCGGATGTTTTCCACATCGCTGGTGATGCAGGTGAGAATGTCCCCGATGGTCTGCTGGGCAAAGTAGGAAGGCTGCAGGGTGAGCAAATGCTCGAAGATGGCTTGCTTGAGGTGAAACTCCACCTGCCGTCCCACCCCAAACATCCACACCCGCGAGGCAATGCGAATGCCCATCATCAGGCTGGAGACGACCAGCACCGTCAAGGCGTAAAGGGCAATGCGCCGGGCCGACAAAGTGGCCAGGTTCTGGCTCAGGTCATCGATGACCAGCTTGACGTACCAGGGCAGGAACACCCCCAGGCCATTGACCAGGAGCAGGGATCCAATGCCCAACCCCACCTGTCGTCGATAGGGGCGCAGATAATGGGCCAACTGTCGGAGATGGGATCCCGATCCGGTCACTCACTTGCTCCCTGCATCCTCTCCCACTCTAGCGCTCAGCCGGATCCCCCCGGTAGGGATCAGACCAGAACCTGAGCCGGGGCTTGCTGGGCCAGTTGCGCCGTTTCCCGCCGCGCCCAGGCATCCGCCTGCAAAATATCCTCCAGGCTGGGATCGGCAATGACTTGATGCCGCTCACAAACCCGCTCCAAGAGACGGGGAATATCCAAAAAACGGATGCGCTCCTGCAAGAACAGGGCCACCGCCGCTTCGTTGGCCGCATTCAACACTGCCGGCAGCGTCCCCCCCCTCCGTCCAGCGGCATAGGCCAACTCCATGCAGGGGTACTTGCGGTGATCCGGAGCCTTAAAGGTGAGGGATCCCAGCTTGACCAAATCGAGGGGATCCCAGGGGGTGGCCAGGCGTTCCGGCCAACTGAGGCCGTAGAGGATGGGCAGGTGCATGTCCGGCCAGCCCAACTGGGCCAGAACCGAGGTATCGGCCAGCTCGATCAGGGAGTGGACAATGCTCTGCGGGTGGATGAGGATGTCGATGTGGTCGTAGTCCAGGCCGAAGAGCCAGTGGGCCTCGATCACCTCCAGGCCCTTGTTCATTAGGGTAGCCGAGTCGATGGTGATTTTGCGCCCCATCACCCAATTGGGATGCTTGAGGGCATCGGCCAGGGTGACCTGATCCAATTTTTCGGCAGGCCAATCCCGAAAGGCGCCACCCGAGGCAGTCAACAGGATTCTTCGCAGGGATCCCGCGGGCACCCCCTGTAAACACTGGAAAATGGCCGAATGCTCAGAGTCGACGGGGATCAGGTTCACCCCGTACTCGCGCACCAGGGGCAGCACCACCGGCCCCCCTGCCACCAGGGTTTCTTTGTTGGCCAGGGCAATGTCTTTGCCGGCACGGATGGCCGCCAGGGTTGGCAACAAACCGGCGCAGCCGACGATCCCCGTCACCACCCGCTGGGCCGCCGGGTGAGCCGCCACCTGACACAGCCCCTCCGTTCCGGCCACCAACTCCGGCAGCGGTCGGATCCCCGTCAGCAGCGACCGCAGCTCCGGCAGCAGCTCCTCCCGGCCAATGGCAACCATCTGGGGCCGAAACCGCCGCACCTGCTCGGCCAAGAGGGCAACGTTGCTGTAGCTGGTCAGGCCAACAACCTGAAAACGCTCTGGATACTGGGCCACCAAGTCCAGAGTTTGGGTGCCAATCGAGCCGGTGGAGCCGAGCAAGGTGATGGCTTGCATAAAGGATCCCTTTACCCCTGAAAGAGCGTAACGTCCTCCCAACACAGACTTCCCCTCGCGCAACTTGCCCAAGGACTCCGTCCCGCT
>NZ_JANSHQ010000561.1:0-2605 GCF_047461715.1 Synechococcus sp. R8-2
GAGGGGCTGGGGGTGAGGGCAGGTCTTCTGCATAGCCTTGCAGAGCGGGTAGAGTGGGCTAAAGGGATCTGCTCAGGAATGTCCCCACGGTCATGACTTTGGTCTTACAATCCCCCGGCCCGGTTGTGTTTAGTTGGGGGCCGCTCAGCCTGCGCTGGTATGGCTTATTGATCGGCCTGGCAATGGTGTTGGGCTTGCTCCTGGCTCGCCATCTGGCAGCTCGGCGTGGCCTTCCCCCCAGTTCCATGCCTGATCTGCTGGTGTGGTTGGTGGTTGGATCCCTGCCCCTTGCTCGCCTGTACTATGTGGCCTTTGAGTGGGAACGCTATCGAGATGGCCCTTGGTGGCAGGTCTTGGCCCTCTGGCAGGGGGGCATTGCCATTCACGGTGCCTTGATCGGCGGCAGTGCGGCGCTTTACCTGTTCGCCCGGCGGCACCGGCTGAGTTTTTGGTTGCTAGCCGATTGCCTTGTTCCCTCCCTCAGCCTTGGTCAGGGGATCGGACGTTGGGGCAACTTCTTCAACAACGAAGCCTACGGAAAGGTGTTGCCTCCGGATAGCCCTCTGTGGGTACAACTGCAGCTGCCTGATGGATCGCGCGTCCATCCCACTTTTTTGTACGAATCCCTCTGGAACTTTGGTCTCTTCGGGCTCCTGCTCTTTTTAAGCTACCGGCGCCAGCTTCCCCCCGGCACCCTCTTGGGCCTCTACCTGGTGGGGTACAGCCTGGGGCGCTTCTGGATCGAAGGCCTGCGCACCGATAGCCTCATGCTGGGATCCCTGCGGGTGGCGCAGGGGGTGAGCTTGCTGCTCATCGGCGTTGGCTTGGCCGTGATGGTGATGGCCCAGAGACGGTCTTCTGCTCCCCTGAGTGGGATGTCGTCCTCGCAAAACTTCTCGGCAGGGATCCCTGCCCCAAAGGAGTTGTAAGCCATGGCCAGCGAACAGAATGAAGAGCTCTGGCAGCAAGCCTCCCCTCTGCTGCTGCCATCCGCCGCTGCTACCCAATCACTAGGGGCCCTCGTAGCTCAAGCCGCTCTTGGCTTCCTCGCCCCTTCAGGTCAACAAAAATCTCCCCCTCCCAGCCGCAGCCTCGGCTCCACTTCCGGCTTGGTCATTCTTCTCGAAGGTAATCTGGGCAGCGGCAAAACCACCTTTGTGCAGGGACTAGGGCAGGGCTTGGGGATCCCTGAACCCATCGACAGCCCCACCTTCGTGCTGGTGCAGGAATACCACACCGGACGGATCCCTCTTTTCCATTGCGATCTCTACCGCCTAGAGACCTCTTCTGCCGCTCGCGCCGGTGGGAAAGAATCCACACTCCTAGAAGACCTAGGGCTAGAAGAACTTTGGAGCCAAGGTGGGATCACCGCTATTGAGTGGCCCCAGTACCTCCGCCATCTGCCTGCGACCTACCTCTGGCTGCGCCTACAGCCCCATCCCCAGCAGGAAGGAGCCCGCCTTCTACACGTCAAGGGAAAGGGATCCCAGACTGGCCACCTTTGGCAGCAAGTTCTTTCTCAATTCACTCAGCAAAACCTCGAAGAAGGGATCCACTTCTCCTCCTGAAAGTACTTGAAAGCAGAAGAAAAAGTTGAGATCCCAAAAGACTTATGGTCATTTCGATTCCAACTAGGACACTGCACCCGCGCCTAAAACGTTGAATGTACGGAGCCAGAAGGCTCTTCTCAGCAGTTCAGTCGCTTCACCCCAGCCTAAAACGACTATAAGCTCAAGGCAAACAGCCAGAATTCAGCCAAAAGTCATCCTCAGGCCAAATCAAACAGCAGCACCTCAGCCCCTTCTTCACTGAAAAGGTTGAGCTCGCTTTCCCTAGCAATAGCCACGCCATCTCCTTCTCGCAAAAACAAGCCATCCAGGGTCACATCGCCCCGAGCTATCTGCAGCCATCCGTAGCGCTTCTCATCCAAGTGTCGGTGAATGGTGCGTCCCGGCTCAATCAACCCCGCATAGAGATTCACATCCTGATGCACAATCACGGATCCCTGGCGCCCATCCCGAGAGGCAACTAAACAAAACTCATTGGGATGCTCTGTCAAACCCGTCGCTTTTTGTTCATAGCTGGGCTCCAGGTTTTCCTGCTCCGGCAAAATCCAAATTTGCAGCAGATGAACCTCCTCATCTGCCGAGTGGTTGTACTCGCTGTGCCAGATCCCTGTGCCTGCCGTCATCCGTTGAATTTCACCAGGACGAATCACAGATCCCGTGCCCAAGCTGTCTTTATGCTCAAGGATCCCTTCCAAAACATAGGTAACGATCTCCATGTCCCGGTGCCCATGGGTCGGAAAGCCAGCACTCGGGCTGATTCGGTCATCGTTAATCACCCGCAAAGCCCGGAAGCCCATGTAGCGAGGGTCGTAGTACTCTCCAAAAGAAAATGAGTGGTAAGTATCAAGCCAACTGAGCTTGACATGACCCCTCTCTTCCCGCTTGCGCAAAGTCAGCATCACAGTTTCTCCGAAACCTGACCCTCGCAACCATCTTATTAACTCTGCAGTCAGAATGTCAATATTCAAACAGTTTTATTTCTTCTTTTCCCTGCTATTCTCGCCAAAAACTTGCCAAAAATTTTGGGTTGGATATCT
>NZ_JANSHQ010000562.1:0-1318 GCF_047461715.1 Synechococcus sp. R8-2
AGCTTGAATCGAAATGACCCTACCTACGGGTTCCAGCCGGGCCATCTGGTGTTAAAACGTAAAACGGTAGTGTTTTAAACCTGCGGAGATGGGATCCCACCCTCTTGGGCCTGCTCTATGACCGTATACGTGGTTCAGATCAGCGACCTGCATCTGTTTGCCAAGCCCCATCACCGGCTGCTGGGGGTGGACACGGAAGCCTCTTTCCTGCAGGTGCAAAAGGCCATTGCCGCTCTGGATCCCTTGCCGGATCTGCTGCTGCTTACCGGAGATCTCTCTCAAGATGGCAGTGCGGCATCTTACGCCCGTTTGAGAGCCCATTTGCAGGCTCTCCCCATCGATACTTACTGGTTGGCAGGCAACCACGATCGCCTGCACACCATGAACCAAGAGCTTCATGCCGAGCGGCTATTTGGGGACAAGAGCTTCAGCCGGGAAAATTGGAGCTTTATTTTGTTGAACTCCCTCGTGCCCGGCAAAGATAGCGGTTACCTGACGGAGCGCACGCTGCTGTGGCTGAGACAGGAATTGCAGCGGAGCAAAGCTGCCCAACACCATGTTTTGTTGGCCCTGCACCATCCCCCTTTTTCGGTGGATTCTGCCTGGCTGGATCAAAGTGCCCTGCAGCAGCCGGAGCGGTTGTTTGGGGTTCTGGACGAGTTCGACCACATCCGCCTCGTTGTATTCGGCCATATTCACCAAGACCTGCACCGCCGGCGGGAGGGGGTTGATTACCTGGCTTGTCCCTCAACCTGTGTGCAATTTCGTCCCAAGAGCCCCCAGTTTGGCCTGGAGGTAATTCCCCCTGCCCTGAGGCAGATATGGTTGGAGCGAGATGGCAGCTTCAAAACTCAGGTTCAACGGGTGGGAGCTGCTCTGCAACGGCCCAACCTGGCCCTGAAGGGATATTAGCTCTCCCCCTCTTGAACCTCTGTGGGGGGTAGCCCGATGGCCTGCCCCAAACAGACGCTGGCCCCCAGCAAGGCCAACCACCCCGGCAGCAGCGACAGGAAGGCCACTGCAGCCACCAGGGTATTGTTTCCCCCTTGCAAAAGGCTGTAGAGCAGCATCGGCAGCGTGAGAACCCGCCCACCGCCGACGAAGAAGGTGAGCAAAAATTCGTTCCAGGAGATCAAAAAGGCAAATACCGCCCCAATGGCTGCCCCAGGGGCAATGAGGGGCAACGTTACCTGCCACCACACCTGCCAGGGATCCGCCCCCAAACAGCGGGCCTGCGCCTCGTAGCCGCGGTCGAAACGGGCGAACACACTGCCCATCACCAGAGCCATGTAGGGAATGGTGGGGATCAGATGCACCA
>NZ_JANSHQ010000563.1:0-855 GCF_047461715.1 Synechococcus sp. R8-2
GGCCTCCGGCCCGCTTTCGCGACCGGTCGGGTGGGTTTCCGGCGAGCTTTCACCGCAGGCGATTGCGCCACACTATCTCTGCTCTTGGCCTGGGACTTTTCCGGCCTTGCTGAGACCTGTCAACCTCTGTAAATGGATCCCTCATAATGGGTTCATTTGCTGCCTGTGTCGATATGGTTGCCGAATCTGTCCTCGCCTCTGATGTCAGCTCCGCCAAATCCCAAGCCGGGAGAGAGGAGGGATCCCCGCCTGCCATTCGTTTGCGGAGGGTCAGCCGCAACTTTTCCGGGATCCAAGCGGTGGACGGGGTGGATTTGGAGGTGCAGCAGGGGGAGTTTTTTACGTTGTTGGGGCCGTCGGGTTCGGGCAAAACCACCTGTTTGCGGATGATCGCGGGCTTTGAGCGTCCGGATGAGGGGCAGATCAAATTGAACGGCCAGAATGTTTTGGGTCTGCCGCCCTACCGACGGCCTGTGAACACGGTGTTTCAGGACTATGCTCTCTTCCCCCACATGACGGTGGCGGAGAACGTTGGCTACGGCTTGATGATCCGCGGCATACCGCCGAAGGAGCGCCAAAAGCGAGTGCAAGAGGCGCTGGAGCTGGTACAACTGCCCGATCTGGGATCCCGTAAACCCAGCCAACTTTCAGGGGGGCAACGGCAACGGGTGGCCTTGGCGCGGGCTTTGGTTGGCCGACCGCAGGTGCTCTTGCTGGATGAACCTTTGGGGGCGCTGGATTTGAAGTTGCGCCAACAGATGCAGTTTGAACTCAAGGCCCTACAACACCGCCTTGGTCTCACCTTTTTGTACGTCACCCACGACCAAGAAGAGGCCGTAAACTACCCGACTCCGA
>NZ_JANSHQ010000564.1:0-4215 GCF_047461715.1 Synechococcus sp. R8-2
ATCCATCAGTCTTCCTCTCTTGTCTTGGATGCGGAAGGGATCCTGCACTGGCGGAACTGGCCATCTGCGTCAGCGGGGATCCCTTTTTCTCCTCTCCAAGGCTAAGCAAGGTTCTGTGCTAATGAGAGTCAGAGTCAGTTGATAGAGAGATTTTTTGCTTGCTCATGTCAATCTGTAGAGGTGGCAGTGTAAAGGAGCAACAGCGGCTGAGGGTTATGGCTTTGGAAGGGGGCAATCTGGCTTCGGGAACCGGAAGACAAGACCGAATACAAAGATTGCTGCTCTAGTTTCCTTTGCAAACTTGTCAGAAGCTAAGGAAAAAGACCAACCTTTTGGGACAAACTGTCTGTCCTATGTCTTGTTTTGTCGTTCAAAAATTTATGTTGGGCTCAAGAGAAACTCTAGAAAAAAGTTGAATCAGGTGGAAGAATCAGTTAGAATCTAGCTGGCGTTAACGCTAACCGCGACGAAGAGACTGGAGGGAGGAAAGCCTAACAGCCTCTCTCCTTTTTTCTGTAGAGATTACCCTCACCTTCAACCCCTGTCTTGTGAGAGAGGGGGAAGCCTGAATGTCCTATGACCCAAAGCGGCTAGAATTTCCATCAACTCTTGTTTTATTCTCTATCCCAAACCTGATACTAAAGGGTTGCCCCTCGATCTTGTAACCATTGGACAGCCAGTCTATGTTGGCGTTTCTGCGCATAGGCCAAGGGGGTAT
Source organism: Synechococcus sp. R8-2 (assembly GCF_047461715.1). Lineage (NCBI taxonomy): Bacteria > Bacillati > Cyanobacteriota > Cyanophyceae > Synechococcales > Synechococcaceae > Synechococcus > Synechococcus sp. R8-2. The sequence goes on from NZ_JANSHQ010000564.1 coordinate 719, forward strand.
GCCCATCTTCATTGCGAGGGTTTAGTTCGGCTCCATTTTCCAGCAAAAGCTCCAGGATTTGGATATGCCCTTCCCAAGCAGCCCAGTGCATCGGTGTCGCCCCGAATCGGTTGCGCGCATTGGCATTGGCCCCGTACAAGAGCAGAAAGCGAGCGATGCCCAAATCCCCTCGGGTGGCGGCTTCATGCAGAGGGGTTCGGCCTGTTTCGTCAGTGGCATCCACCGGCGCTCCCTTGGATAGTAGGCGGGCCAGAATGCTTTTTCGGCCGGTGGCTGTGGCCCAGTGGAGAACACGACCGGTGTTGGCTCCCTTCTGGATGAGCAGACCGATTACCTCCGCCTGATCGGTTAAAGCAGCCTGCTGGAGAGGGGTATAGCCATGGTTATCTGGGAGATCGATATCGCTGCCTGCCCTCAAGAGACGCTCCACCAGCTTGACCTGACCGCTGGCGGCAGCCAAATGGAGAGGGGTGGCACCTGTGGGATCCAAGGCATTGGGAGAAGCGCCATGGGCCAAGAGCAAATCCAACAGTTCCAAATCGCCAAGGAGTGTCGCTTTATGAAGCAAAGTCATTCCCTGAGCATCGACAGCATTCACATCTTCCCCCCGCTGCAAATGGGCCAATAATTGTTTTAGATCTCGATTGGCAAGAGCTTGATGAAGCGCTTCACTCATAACAGATAGAAATAAAAAAGCCAAGTTGCAATGAAGTTGGGCAACAGGAAGGGATCCTCGATAGGCCGGAATGGAGGCTCCAAACAACTTGGGCAAAGTCTAACACTGGATCCCTGCTGCTGAGGGAAGCGGGAGAACCAAGCGCTTGGTGGGATCCCTTGGTCAAGCCGGGGCCGCAGCGATAGACTAGAGCTGGTTTTTGGCCAGGTCTTTTCCCGATCCCTTAGTTGCGCCACCGTTTATGGATTACTACGCGATCCTGAACCTATCTCCTGCAGCGGACATTGAAGAGATTAAACAGGCGTTTCGACGGTTGGCGCGGCAGTTTCACCCTGATGTGGCAGGGGAGGGATCCCGAGAGCGTTTCCAACAAATCCACCAAGCCTACCAAGTGCTGAGCGACCCTGAGCAGCGGCGGCGCTACGATGCACAACGTCAATCTGCACAACGTCAATCTCCACCCAGCTCTCCTGCTGCCGGCGAAAGGCGGGTGGTCATTCGCAGCATAGGCCCCTCATCGGCAGAGCAGCCCAATCCGGAAGGGCTCAAGGAGGGGATTGCCCGCGTCAAGGCAGCCTGGCGGGAGCGGAAGTTGCCCACGGCGGTGGCCCAGGCGGAGGCGCTGCTGAAACGGTTTCCCAACTCCAGCGAGGCCATCCACATCTTGGCGTTGGCCTACCAGCGCTTCGGCAACCATTTGATCTACGAGGGGCGCTATCAGCAGGCGGAAGCCTACTTGAGAAAAGCTTTGGCCACGGAGCCGCACAACCGAGAATTGGCCTTTGAAATCAAGCGAGATTTAGCCCGTCTGGGCATTCGGGAGGGATCCCGCTAACTTGCCTGCGTTGGGATCCCCAACGTCTGAGCTGCCCACTGCCGGAGTTGTTGGCGGTTGACTTTGCCCTGAGGGTTGCGCGGGATCCCCGTACACCACAGCCAGTGCTTGGGGTGCTTGAAGGGACTCAGTTGGCGGCTTAGGTGTTGCTTCAGGTGCATTTCCAGCTCTTTGGGGATCCCTGTTTTGGGGACGACCACCGCCACAACCCGCTGCCCCCATTCGGCATCCGGTAGGCCCAACACGCACACATCTTCCACCCAGCCGCTGGCTCGGATCTCCCCTTCCACTTCTGCAGCCATCACCTTTTCCCCGCCGGTTAGGATTAGGTCATCGGCTCGACCTAACCAATAGAGGGATCCCTGTCGGTCTAGATAGCCCAAATCGCCGGGGGTAAAGCCTTGCTGTTGCCCTTCGCGTAAGCGGTGCGTAGCACTTAGGTGCGGGTAGTAGCCCAGTGCCAGCGACTCTGCCTGAATGTGAATGTAGCCCACAGCATGGCTGGGCAGGGGATCCCCTTTTTCGCTGCGGATCTGGAGCGTGGCGTGGGGCAGAGGCCGACCCAGACTGTCGCTCCCTTGCCAAAAGGCTTCTGGCAGTAACGTACACACCTGGGAGGCGGTCTCGGTCATACCGTAGGTGAGGGCAAGGGGAAGGTGAAGTTGCCGGGCCTGTTGCCGCAAGCTGGGCCAGGTGGGGCCACCGCCAACCAAAATGGCCCGAAATTGGCGCAGGCTCTCCAAAACTCCCGGATGGGCGCTGAGCAACAGCCGTTGCAACTGAGTGGGCACCAGCGATAGAAAGCTCCCCGGCAAAGGGGGATCCCAAGACTCGGCCTGCTGTTGCCGTTTCCAATCCCAGACAACCCACTGCCCACCGCTCAGCCAGGATCGGACTGCCTGCATCAAGCCGCTGACGTGGTACAAGGGCAGAAGGCAATAGCTGTGTACAGGCCCGACGGCAAAGTGCTGTTGGTGGGCTTTGGCCGAGGCACTGAGGGTCAGCCAAGAGTGCAGGGCCCATTTCACTTGGCCGCCAGAGCCACCGGTGGGGATGCCGATCAGCGGCCAATGGGAGCTGGGCACAGCTTCCCGCAACTCTCGCAGGCGCGGATTCAAGGGGGCGGGATCCCCTTCCAGTCGGCCCTGGCGCCAGCACCAGCCGGATCCCATATCCGCCAAAGCCTGTCCCCATTCCCGTTCTCCCCAGTGGGGATTACCCAGGAACAGCGGGATCCCCAAGCGTTGGCAGGTCAAAACTGCCGCCCACACCTGCACTGGATGCGAGTCCGCCACCAGCAGGGGAACGGCCTTGTCTGCCAAAGGGCGCAGTTGCTCTTCCAGTTTGGACAGGCACTCCTTCAAGTCTCCGCCATCCCCGGACAAGACAATTGACCTCATGGGCTATGGGTATGCCATCTCAACGGCTTCGCGGATCCCCTGCATTTTATTAGGGGATCCCCCCTCGATTTCCTTGGCAAGGAACGGTGAGGATAGGTTTGGGCTTGGCTTATCATGATCTAGGTTTGAACTGGGAGGTCTGTGTTGTGATCGAGCCGATTTTGTTGGGGATCGTCTTGGGCATGGTGGTGGTCACCTTGGCGGGCTTATTCGTGGCAGCCTACAGGCAGTATCAACGCAGCAACAAGATCGGCCTGTAGGAGCAGCCTTTGGGGGGGTTGGAGAAAACCCATAGGGGAGAGAGAGATTGAGGTGGCATGGCGATGCACTGGCTGCGCACAGTTGCTGCTTTGCGGGAGCAGGTAGCCGATTGGCGGGGATCCACAGTTGGCTTGGTGCCCACGATGGGATCCCTGCATGAGGGCCATCTCAGCCTAATCCGCCGCTGCCGGCAAGAGTGTGACCACACGGTGGTCAGCATTTTCGTCAATCCGCTGCAATTTGGCCCCAACGAAGACTGGGATCGCTATCCCCGCGACGAAGAGGGGGACCGAGCTTTGTGCGAGGCAGCAGGTGTGGATGTGGT
>NZ_JANSHQ010000565.1:0-1727 GCF_047461715.1 Synechococcus sp. R8-2
GTAAGGGATCCCACGGGAACGCAGGTGTTGGATCACCCGTTCTGATTGATCAATGACCAAGAGGGGGTGACGACGGGCTTCCAGAATGCGCACAATGTCTTGCCCCACCTGCCCATAGCCGCACACCACCACGTGCCCCTGTTGAGGAGCATCGGGGGCCAAAGCGCGGGGCCGCTCGCCCGATTCCAACCAGCGGGCCAAGAAGGGGATCCCGTGTAGCCCGGAAAACAGTCGAGGAGCGCCCCTCAGCAGAAAGGGAGTGAGCAGAAGGGTAACGGCTGTGGTGCTGACAATCAACAAATAGATCTGCCGCGACACCAATCCCAAAGCCTGTCCCTCGCTGGCCAGCACAAAGGAGAATTCGCCGATTTGCGATAGGCCCAGCCCCACCACCACCGCTGCCGGCAGAGTGTAACCAAACAGCCGCGCCAAGGGAGCCACGATGCAAAACTTGCCCACCATCACCAGACCCACCAGCCCCAGGATCAGCAACAGATGGCCGAGGATAAAGCTGGGATCGATGAGCATGCCGATGGCCGCAAAAAAGAGAGCAGCAAACACATCTCGCAAAGGCTCTACATAGTCCAGGGTTTGGTCGGCGTACTCCACCTCCGAGATCATCAGACCGGCAATGAAAGCCCCAATCTCGCTGGAAATGCCCAGCCGCTCCGTCAACAGGGCAATCCCCACGCAGAGGCTGATCACCCCCAGCAGAAACACCTCTTTGCTCTCCTGCTGAGCCAGCAGACGCAGGAAACCGGGAACCAGCCAAATCCCGCCTACCACCGCCCCCAGCCCCACCAAGCCGATTTCTGCCAAGGCCCTGGCCAGGGATCCCGCCAGCTCCGGCAAGGGACAATCCAAAGCCGGCAACACCGCCAGCATCAGCCCCACCGCCAAGTCCTGCACAATCAGGATCCCCAGCATGGCCTGGGCTTGGGGAGTGCCCATTTGGTTGGTCTCAGTGAGACTTTTCAGCACCACGGCAGTCGAGGACAAGGAGAGCACGGCCCCCAAAAAGATCCCTTGCACCGGCGTCAACCAGCCGCTGACCACCGCCAGCACCGCCGTGATCAAAATCGTCAGGCCAATTTGCAAAATGCCTCCGCCAACGGCGATCCCCCGCACTTTGCGCAATTCTTTCAGGGAAAACTCCACCCCCAAGGTGAACAGCAAAAAGGTCACCCCAAACTGGGCCAAGGTTTCCACCTGAACCAACTCTTTGATCCACCCCAACCCGGTTGGCCCCACCAAGATCCCGGCCAGTAAGTAGCCGAGCAACACCGGCTGCCTCAGCAGCGAAGCCAAGAATCCACCTGCTGCCGCTGCCGCCAATACCGTCACAATGTCCAAAATCAGACGAAAGTCTTCCTGCACAGGGCACCCACCAAGGAATGTGAACTTTTGTAGCCAATCCTGAGGATTCTTCCACGATAATGCTTCCTCTGGCATCTCGGACAGAGTGGAGAACCTGGCCCCAAGCCCTGCACCTTACTTCCCCCAGGGATCCCGGCTGACTAGTCCCGATTAGAGGAAGCTGGCCAGAAACTCAGTGGAAATTTTTGTTAAAAGTTGCTGGCAATACCTCAAAACCGTAGCTTATAATACAGAATGTAGATAGAAATCGTTCATCCTCTCGCGTGCTGGGCGGCTCGTTAATGTAGGTAGAGCGACATCGCAGCCAGAGGACGGAAGTAGGGAGAGATCCCGAAGGAACGCGCCTCAAC
>NZ_JANSHQ010000566.1:0-2094 GCF_047461715.1 Synechococcus sp. R8-2
TTAGGACTTCTCGAAACTGGTAGATCGAGAATGTTCCTTCGTCATAGAAGCGGGGGCTTTCTCTGAGGTAGCGGTCGCACTCTTTTCGGGCACCATTGACAAGAGAACTCAAAGTTACCTCCTTAACCAAAAGAAGCTTTTTCTCCAAGTCCCCATCGGATCCCAGTAGGCGAAACAACTGCCTGTAGTAGCTCGAGCTGCGAACTTCATCAACAAGGCGACGAAAGAAGTTCTCTACAAGCGTGCTGGCTGATTCTACCAGGATGTCCTCTAGATGGTTGGACAAATAATAAAAGGCTTCGACCAATACAGCTAAAAATGGAGCTGTGGAGTTGCGGGGACGAATGCGAACGGCTTGACTGTAAACATTGTCCAACGAAAAAGTATCCAAAAGCTCATCTAGCCTCCGTACCATCCTAGCCTGCAATTTACGGAAATCGTTCTCAAATTCTTTGTTTTCTCCGTTAATAACTTTATTGACTACTGTCTGGATATGCTCGTCAAACTCTCGGCCGATACTGGCTAGCTGCTGATTGATCAGCGTCAGCTCATAGGAAATCATGCTGTCAATCTCTTTGGGCTGGCTATCAATGTCTCGGTAGAGATCTAGATAGGACTTCCTCATCTCGATGCAGAGAGGTTGCAAATCATCGGCCAGCGCGGAAAATAGCTGTGGCCGCTTTTCTTCCGTTAAATAACGAGTAATCCCAGCCCGAAAGTCTTCAATACCGCTATCTTTAATCATATACTCAATCAAAGGTTTTCCCCACTCCCTCAGAATCCGAACGTAGTTATTTATGGGTGTGTCGTACCCATGTACAGAAGGGCGGAACGGGGATCCAACCAACCTACCTGACGTGCAGTACTTGTTAAACTCGCTGACAAACTGGGGCGTTTCTTCCTCACCACCCAATTCTTTGATGCTTTCTGAAAAAATCGTATCCAGTCCAAATCGATCCTCGGGGGTAGTTGCCTTGATCTGGGAACCATAGAAGCCGAGAAGGCCGCTTGTCTTAAATACGCGGAGTTGACGAAACTGCTGGTCGATAATGTTTTCTAGTCTATGCTTTAGTTGTGCGTTGTACCAAGTCTCATCAATCCGGTTAAACACATAGAAGACGCGATCCCTGATGCTATCATTACTTTGAATATGCTCAATAAGCTCTGTCTCTTCCTTGGTCAGCTCACCCGTTGCAGCACACTTGAGAACGCAAACAACTGCGGACGTATCCGGATCGGCAATTTTTCGATAAGTACGCTCTGCATCCGCTTTGACTGGAGCATCGATCCCAGGAGTATCGACAATAACGTTTCCATCTTCCAGCAAGGGGTGGTGGCAATAGTATTCCACCTTTCGCAAAACTGCGCTATTGGCGCCGCGCCGGGCAAAACCCGCAGCTTCCCTTAGGTTGCCGAAGTTGAGCTGCTCCATCGAGAAGACTTTGTTCTCGGTAGGGTGAATTTTGTCCCGGTTCTGCTGGAAACCTGTAATCAACAAGCGAAGTGCATCCGCCTGCTTCGCCCGCTCTGACTTGCTTTTGCCTCCCTCCTGCTGAATAATAGCCTCAGCACGCTCCTTCAGGGGATTCAGTGCAGTGTCTTCCAGCCTGCTGAGTGACGGAGCCAAGTTTAGGAAAGCGCAGAAGGCGGTCATCTGTTCTTGCACTTCCTGCTCGCTAAGAAAAGTGAGCACTACCCTCTCCGCATTTGGCTCTGCGTAGGCGATGTAGCACTCTGTCCCTGTGGCGTGCCCTTCGGCGCTGTAGAGAAGCTCTCTTTCTAAGAGGGCATTGATTAGCATAGACTTGCCAGCACTGAAAGCACCGGCAAAGACAATCTCGAAGGTTGGAGAAATAGCTTTGCTGAGGGAAGCTTGAATCCGAGTGGTATCTTGCTTGCCTGAAAAAGTGGAATCCTGATGCCAGAGTTGCAGGATAGCTTCAACCTGCTCTTTCAAGTTCTCACACTGAGGCAGGAGCTTTACAGACATAAGAGAGCAATCTCCACAGAGGCTGCCGGGATTATAACTTGCCTATGCTTGAGGTGAGGATTCCTACAACAATTTTCTTCAGTCCCGGAGCTGTGTGGCTATAT
>NZ_JANSHQ010000567.1:0-1911 GCF_047461715.1 Synechococcus sp. R8-2
GCGACAGCGTTGCAGAGCAACACCGAGGCCCGCTGCTGGCCTTTCAAGAGGGGATCCGGCGGCTGCAAACCCTGGCCGTTCCCCCGGAGTGGATCCTGCTGCTGGCCTGCGATCTGCCCTGCTTGCAGGAGCAGGTTCTTGGGGATTGGCGACAGCGCCTTGCCACCCTGCCCCCTCAGACGGTGGCCGCCCTGCCCAAAAGTCAGCGGGGCTGGGAGCCCCTGTGTGGCTTCTATCGCCTGGCGCAGCTAGGTTCTCTGGAGAGTTTCTTGCAGGCAGGAGGAAGATCCTTTCAGGGCTGGTTGTCCCAGGTGCCAACAGCCATCCTGCCCCTGACCGTTCCCGACAGCGGGACGGAGTCCCTTGAGAGGATGCTCACCAATTGCAACACCCCTGCAGATCTGCAGCTGGGGGGAAACCTGGGTAGGGGGTGATCCCTGGGATCGGCAAAGGGAGGGATCCCCTCATGTCACAATGGGTAAAGATTTGCTCGGTTTCTTATCTCGGCGCCGTGCTTACTTCCCTTTACTACCGCGAGATCCCTTGCCCCGATAGTGCTCAAGTGCTGCGCTGGCTACAGGAGTGTATCCCCCTGCCCCAAGGCAGCCAGAAGGTTCTTACCCCCACGGGCCTGCGCCTACAGGGATCCGGCGCTGAGCTGGCCCTTTTCTTGTGGTCGGGGCTGAACACTACCTATCTCAAGGTGTTCCAGTGGTCGGAGCAGCCCTTCCCCCGCCAAGCTCGCTGGCTGGGAGAGCTGGAACAGGCCATTCAAAGCCAATTTCCCCACCGCTACCCGCAGTTGCCCCAGATCGACCTGAACCGGGGATCCATCTTCGATCAGCTTGAGCCTTTCTACCCGCAAACGGTGAAGTATTTTCGGCGGATCCCCAATGGAGAATTTGACCTGCAGCGGGTGTACTGGTGGGAAAAGCGCTGGCGGGAAGAAGTGCAACATTGCCACGCAGCCCACCGCCCTGCTCAGCCAGTATTGTTTCGCCAGCCTGGCCCTGAGCCGGCCCCAGTGGAGTGGGATCTGGCCATCGTGGGAGGAGCGCTGGGAGCCATCTATGGAGCGGCCATGGCTCGCTTGGGCTACCGCGTGGCCTTGGTGGAGCGACTCCCTTTTGGCCGCATGAACCGCGAGTGGAACATCTCCCGGCGGGAGCTGCAAACCCTGGTGGATTTGGGCCTTTTGAGCGCCGAGCAGATGGAGAGCTTGATCCTGCGGGAATACACGGATGGGTTCAACAAGTTTTTTGACGGCAATAGCCCGGTTCGCGCTCCCGTTTTGCACACGCCGACGGTACTCAATCTGGCCATTGACGCGGAAAAGCTATTGCAGCTCTGTGGCCAAATTCTCACTTCCTGCGGGGGAGCTATCTACGAGCGCACCGAGTTTCAGCGGGCCTATGTTGGCGAACAAGGCGTCACGCTGGTTTTGAAGGATTTGCCCACCAGCGAGGAGTTTCAGCTGGGATCCCGCCTTGTGGTGGATGCTATGGGAACAGTCTCTCCCATTGCCCAGCAGCTTTACCGCCATCGGGCTTTTGATAGCGTCTGCCCCACGGTGGGGGCTACCATTGCGGGGGGGTTTGAGCCGGGGGTATGGGATCCCCAATTTGGGGACATTCTGGCCAGCCATGGGGACATCAGCCGCGGTCGGCAACTCATTTGGGAGCTGTTCCCCGGGCCAGGCGAAGATCTCACCTTCTACCTGTTCCACTACCACCAGGTGCATCCGGAAAACCCCGGATCCCTGCTGGAACTGTACGAAGATTTTTTCACTATTCTGCCGGAATACCGCCGCTGCGACCCAGAGCGCTTGCAGTGGAAAAAAGCGACCTTCGGCTATATCCCCGGACGATTTGGCCAGCCCCGGCACCCTGTTCGCGGCAGCGGGGCGGAGTC
>NZ_JANSHQ010000568.1:0-3395 GCF_047461715.1 Synechococcus sp. R8-2
TCATGGCGTATTCCAGGTAGGACTGCGACATCTCCCGCTGCAGGTCGGTGGAGATGATGCGCGCCGTCGATTCGTTGTCGCTCATGGGGTTGGGTTATCATTGAGGGATCCCAGTCGGCCTTGGCGCAGTGGGTTCATGGAAGTTTATCGAGAAGCCAACCTTGGCCGTGGCAGACTGAAGGTGATTGAATTGAGCAGAAAGCTTTTGTATTCCCAGTCTACCATTCGCCCTTTGTGAAGGCTGGCTGACTTCCAGTAGGAGAGGCTTGGTGGTTCATCGGCGGCCCTCTCTACAGCCTCATGGATCGAGATTTACAGGTGGGCCAAGCGGAGCTGATCATTACCCTGACCGGCATCGACGACACCTTTTCCCAAACCATCCATGCTCGCCACTCCTACTTGGCCGATGAGATTCTCTGGAACCACCGATTTGCCGATATTCTCCACCTGGACAGCAATGGGCATCGCTATGTGGACTACTCTCACTTTCACACAACTCTACCGGCTCAAGCCCCATGCCCTCGCTTGGAGGGGAATCCTTGAGGGAAACTATAGAAGAAAATCTATTCTCTAGCATGATCTCTATAGTAACGTTCAATGATAGGCTGCCCATAGCGTCGAGGGCTTTGGGGCATGCTGAGCCAAGCGAAAGAACAACAGTCCGGCGGCAAGAGATTTCTGGATTGGCACCGACGTCTGAGCCTAGACAACTGGCGCGGGGATCTCTTCGGCGGGCTGACGACGGCGATTGTTTCCTTGCCGATGGCCTTGGCCTTTGGGGTGGCTTCGGGGGCAGGGCCGGTGGCGGGCTTGTACGGAGCAGTGTGTGTGGGCTTTTTTGCGGCTCTGTTTGGGGGTACGCCCACGCTCATCTCCGAACCCACCGGGCCGATGACTGTGATGATGACGGCGGTGGTTGCTAATGTTACAGCTCGTTACCCGGAGCAGGGGCTGGGGCCGGCCTTCACCGTGGTGATGCTAGGGGGCTTATTTCAGATCCTGTTTGGATCCCTGAAACTGGGTAAATACATCACCCTCATGCCCTACAGCGTTATCTCCGGCTTTATGTCCGGGATCGGCTGGATCATGATTTTGCTGCAGATCCCGCCGCTTTTGGGCCACGCCAGCCAGGGGGGAGTGATTGGGGCGGTGCAGAACCTGCCGACCTACCTGCTCAACCTCAAGATGCCAGAGCTGGGGCTGGGGCTGCTGACGCTTGCCATCCTTTTTGGCTATCCCAAGCCCTGGCGACGGGTGGTGCCGCCGCAGTTGGTGGCTTTGGTGTTGGGAACGCTGGTGGCCAGCTTGTTCATGGCCGATTGGGATTTGCGGCGCATTGGCCCCATCCCCACCGGTTTGCCGCAGTTGCAGTGGCCGCAGTTGCCCTTTGCTTCCCTGGCCAACTTGGTGCTGGATGGGGTGGTGCTGGGGATGCTGGGCTGCATCGACACCCTCTTAACGGCAGTCATTGCCGATAACCTCACCCGCACCCGCCACGACTCTGACCAAGAGCTGATCGGGCAGGGGATCGCTAACTTGGTGTCCGGCTTCATGGGAGGGCTGCCGGGAGCAGGGGCAACCATGGGCACAGTGGTGAATATCCAGTCGGGGGGACGTACCCCTCTGGCGGGCGTCACCCGCGCCCTCATTCTGTTGATGGTGGTGCTGTTTGCAGCTCCCCTCACGCAAGGGATCCCAATGGCGGTGCTGGCAGGGATCGCCTTTAAGGTGGGGGTGGATATCCTCGACTGGAGCTTCCTCAAGCGGGCCCACCGCCTTTCCCTCAAAGGGGCAGCCATCATGTACGGGGTGATGTTCATGACGGTATTTGTGGATCTCATCGCTGCCGTGGGGGTGGGAGTGTTTGTGGCCAACTTGCTCACCATTCAACGCCTCAGCGAGATCCACTCCGAAGAGGTGAAAGCCATTACCGATGCCGATGATGCGGTGGATCTCACTCCCCGTGAGAGGGAATTGCTGCGCCAGGGATGCGGGCAGGTGTTGCTGTTTTACCTGAGCGGGCCGATGATCTTCGGGGTTTCCCAAGCCATTTCCCGCCAACATCAGGCGGTGGCCTCCTGCCAAGCGCTGGTGGTGGATCTATCAGATGTGCCGATGCTGGGAGTTTCGGCGACGCTATCCCTGGAAAATGCCATTCGCGAGGCCCTGGATCGGGGCAAACAGGTGTGGATTGTTGGGGCCAAGGGCCGGATCCGGCAGCGCCTGGAAAACCTACATTTGCCGCTGCCCCCAGAGCGGTTTGTGGACAGCCGTGAGGTGGCTTTGGCCGAGGCTGTTGCCCAGTTGGGCTTGCCGCTCGAGGCCAGTCCCCTGGTTTGAGTAACCCCAATTGGCCTGAGCCACAAAGCTGCGGGATCCGTTTGCCAGATCTAGGTTAAGTCTGAGTCTATGCAATGGAAGGGTCGGGTCGCCTACTTGGCAACCATGCATCGCAAAGAGCAGGTCATCGGCCCTCTCTTGGCCGAACATTTGGGGATCCAAGTTCAAGTAGTAGCTTTCGACACCGACCAACTGGGCACCTTCTCGCGGGAGCGGCCCCGACCGGGGGATCCCCTACAGACTCTGCGCCTGAAGATTGCAAGGGCTTTGCAGGATCATCCTGAAGCTCTGGGCTTGGCCAGCGAGGGATCCTTTGGCCCCCACCCCCAGATCCCTTGGATCCCTTGGAACCAAGAATGGGTCATGCTCAGGGTTTTTGAACCCGGCGCGGAGCCCTTGGAGCTGGTCGGCTATGCAGAGAGCACCCAAACCAATTTCGGCCATCGCTGGGTGCAGAGCTGGGCAGAAGCGCTGGACTTTGCCCAAAGGGCGGGTTTTCCCCAGCACGCTCTGATCGCCCTCGACCAGCCAGAAAAGCCCCAGGTTATCCACAAAGGAATCCAAGACGAAGCAACCCTGAAGCAGGTGGTGGGGGAGCTGCTGGCTCGGCAGGGTGGCCTGCATCTGGAAACCGACATGCGGGCCATGTGCAACCCAACCCGGCTCCAAGTCATCGCAGCCGCCACCCAAAACCTAATCGCCAAAGCCCAAAGCCTGTGCCCGGCCTGCGGCACTCCTGGCTACTGGCAGATCCGCTCGGTCTCTGGACTGCCCTGCGGCCAATGTGGCGCCCCCACCCCCGTGGCCAAGGCTTGGGTATATGGCTGTGCTCGCTGTTCCCACACCCACACCGAGCCTGTGGCAGAGCCCTGGGCGGATCCCGCTCAGTGTGCCTTTTGTAATCCCTAGCTTTGTCCCAAGCTTGACGTCAAGCCCAGGCTTTCATCCCCCCAGAGGGGCTGATGTAAGAGAATAGGGATCCAACCCAGTGGATCCCTACTTAGCAACTTGGATGTCAGCGCAGGGATTTTAAGAACTAGAAAGTAAACACAGCT
>NZ_JANSHQ010000569.1:0-960 GCF_047461715.1 Synechococcus sp. R8-2
AGAAAGTAAACACAGCTCGCAAGACACCCACGCCGATGGTTGGATCGGTATCCCCAGACTTGCTAGGCCCACCATTGGGATTGCTCACAAAGTAGGCTGCCGGGGTAAGGGTGAGGTACTCGTTCACCGGGAAGCTGTAGTAAACATCCACGATGAAAGGACGGCTGTCAAAAACTCCCTCCTCGGTGCTGACAATCGGTTGGCCAAACACCACACCGCCCTGAGCACCCTCAATGAAGAGATCCGGGAAAGCAAAGCCAAACAGGAACCCGTTGAAATCTTCATCACCCGGATCAATGGTGCCAGCCGGTACCACGTTGGGCAAGTTGTAATCCACATTGCCAGCAGTAAACCAGCCGGATACGGTAATTCGAGGGCTAAGCTCCCAGTTGGCTGCCACCGAGAAAGCATTGACACGGGCAGAAACATCTACCGTCGTCGTCCGCAGAGGGCCACGGAAAAGGGCTGTACCGTTGGCCAAGAACTCAGGGCCATCGTTTGCCTTCTGCAGATAGGTACTGGCAAACTGCAGGTAGATCTCCAGGTTTTCGTTCGGCAGGAAGCCCAGCTCCACCGCGTGGGCGCTATCGCTACCGGTTATACCGCTGTCGCCGAAGCCCTTGCCCAAGGCTTGAGCGTTCCTGGTGCTGTAGCTGTAGGCCAAGCGTAGTTGATCCGAGAGTCGGTAGCGGAAGCCAAACAGAGCTCCACCTGGCACGTCCGCCGTGGAGTTGGGAGCATCAGCAAAGTCGGAGAGAGCTTCGAAGGGTGTGCTGTAGTTGAATACATCGAACACACCTGAGCCAACGATACCCGTGTAGATGGTAGCTGCTCGGTTGAAAGCTGGGAATTGGTAGATCAGCTTGGCCAGGGTGAAAGTGCCGCCGCCACGGCCGCCAAACTCAAGGCCGGGATCCCCATCAAAGAACTCAGTCACAGCATCGCGAGCTTGGAGACGAA
>NZ_JANSHQ010000570.1:0-2447 GCF_047461715.1 Synechococcus sp. R8-2
ACTCCGTCCCGCTGGCGCGAACCGTAGGGTGGGCCTGGCCAAAGTCTGCCAAGAGCTGGGATCCCACGCTGGCCGTAGCCTGCAAGGCAAACTCGGTAACCTCCAGCCAGAAAGGGGATAGAGCAGCAGTTGCAGAAGGAGCACTCATGCCCCAATCCTAGCGGGATCCCTGGCTTTTGGGGTGGAAAAGGGGTCGCAATGGCAGCGGATCCCTCACAAGCAGGTTCTAGGCCCATAAGCTGAATAGAATCAAATCATAGGTAAACTCCCCAGCTGGCCACCCTCCTCCATGAACCAGCGCCTGATTGGACAACTGATTGGCAACCGCTACCGGCTGACCCGCCACATCAGCGAGGGTGGCTACGGCAATGTGTTCGAGGCGGTGGATACCCAGCTCAATGACGAGCTGGTGGCCGTCAAGTTGTTGCGCCCGCCGCCCCCGGACATGGGCCCAGAGTACTACCAGCAACTGCAGCAACGCTTCATGGATGAGGCCAGGGTCAGCGCTCTATTGGGCGAGCACCCCAACATCGTGCAGGTGCGCTCTTACGGCCTGTACCAAAACCAGCCCTACCTGGTGATGGAGTACCTGAACGCCAAACCCTACAGCGGCCAGGGGTTGGACTATGTGCTGGCTCGGGAAGGCCCCCTGCACCCAGAGCGGGTGGTGAACTTGGCTCTGCAGATTTGCTCTGCCCTGCACCACGCCCACAACTTTCAGATGGATCTGGGCAAGCACTCCATTCGCGGCGTCATCCACCGCGACATTAAACCCAGCAACATCTTTGTGCAGAAAGGGCCCGATGGGAAAGAGCGGGTCAAGATCCTGGACTTCGGCATTTCCAAGCTCATGGGGGAGACCTCTCGTGGCCTGACGCAGACGGGCTATTTTTTGGGCACGATGGTCTATGCCTCGCCCGAGCAAATGCGCGGAGAAAAGCTGGATGGCCGCTCCGACATCTATTCCCTGGGGGTGGTGCTGTACGAGCTGTTAACTGGTGCGTTGCCCTTCGAGCCGGATACCGACACCTTGCAAGGCTGGTACCACGTCCACAACTTTCAAAAGCCCCGCCCCTTCCAAGACCACAAGCTAGCCCACCCCATCCCCGCTGCCCTGGAGAAGGTTGTCCTCCAGTGCCTAGAGAAAGACCCTGCCCTCCGCCCGGCCAACATGGAAGTGCTCGGCCAGCAGCTACAGGCTGTCTATGGAAACAAGGTTGCCCCTCCTGACCCGTTCGTCCCCTCAAATTCCTCTCGTTCACCTCAAGGTGTTCGCCCCCCGCGGATCCCGACCGGATTTGGCCAGCCGACTTCCCAACAGCCCCGAACTGCCCCAGTTGAGGAAGAAAAGCTCCAGCAGGCGGTCAGTCTGATCGAGGCAGGCGAGTACAAGATGGCCGTCCATTTGCTCAACGAGCTGATCCAGAGCGCCCCCAACGAAGCCCGCTACTATCTCTACCGCGGCCTGGCCCACCAACGACAGGGGCATTGGGGCCTTGCCCAGATGGACTATCAAGGGGTGCTGCGGCTGGAGCCGGGTAACCCTTCAGCGGAACAGGGGCTGCGCGAGGTGGAACAGAAGGTTGGGCAGGAACATGTCAACAGCAAGTCCGGCTCTCATCTGTTGGATGCACCCCTGAATGCACCCCGCCTGGGCAAAGGGTCGGCGTTGAGTTGGCTCTTGGCCAATTTGGGGGCGGCTGGGATCGGCTACCTGGGGCTGGGGGCATCAGCGCCTCTGCTGGCGGCTTTGGGATCACTACAAGAAGCGGTGGCTGGAGCCGGCCTTGGCTTGCTGATGGGGCTGCTGCAGTGGCTGGTGTTGCGGCGGCAGGTTTCGGTGGGATGGGTGGCTGCAACTTTGCTGGCCACGGCTTTGGGCTGGGCGGCGGCGGATTTCCTCGCTCCCCAGGTGGGGGTGGCAACCTCTGCTTTTAACCCGACGGATCCCTGGCTCCAAAATGTCTTGCAGGCAATGGGAGATGCGCTGCGCGGTTTGCTGGTGGGGGTCGGCGTTGGTGGGCTGCAATGGGCCTTGTGGTCTCAGCGCTGGAAAGGTAGCCGGGCTTGGATCTTGGCGGCAGTTGCCGAAGGGGCAGGATCGGCTCTGTTGATGGGTTGGCTGCTGGACAATACTACCTTGAACAGTTGGCTGCTGCTGATCGTGGGGCTACTGGCCAACACGCGCCCCCTTAGCGCAATGGTGCTTTTGAATTTGCGCCGGATCCCTCCTGTTCAAAGTCAACAACAAGCCCCTTAGCCCACAGGGATCCCATCTGAGTTCTCTCTCTCAAGAAGAGGGAAAGACAGGAATCAAAACCGCTCATTATTTTTCTCACGATTTTTCTCACGGTTACCGGGGAGCGCCGTGAGATCCCCAGCTCAGAGCTACGCGACTGGTTGTAGGGAGTAGGGTCGTTTGAGCTAGTAAACTACCCGACTCCGAC
>NZ_JANSHQ010000571.1:0-1029 GCF_047461715.1 Synechococcus sp. R8-2
GCGGGACGGAGTCCTTGCACTTGACCTTGCCCTCATCTGCGCCCTTGCCAACCGTGGCCGCCTGGGCCCACCAGCTGTTGAGCCAGCAATGGCAGCGGCTGCAGAAACACGTAAAGCGAGTTCTGACCCAGCATCCAGAAGCGGCAGAGTCTCTGCACCAAATCCGGGTGACCCTGCGCCGTATTGGCACCTGGGTGCAGGTATTTCAGGGATCCGTCCGGCTGCCCAAGCCTCTCAAGCCCAAACGCCTGCAAAAGCTGGCCAGTGCTTTGGGCAAGCAGCGGGATCTGGACGTGCTGCTGGAAATCCTGCAGGAACCTTGTTGGGAAGGGATCCCGGCAGCCCAGCAGGCAGAACTGGAGAAGCTAAAACAAGATCTGCAGCAACGTCGAACCCAAGCCGAGAAACGCTCCCGCCGCATTCTTGAAGATGCTGACTTCCTGGCGTTTCAAGCTGCCTGCGAGCAGTGGCTGGCTCACCCCCGCTATAAGCCCCAGGCGGAGCTGCCTTTGCCGGAAAGCTTGCCCCACTTGCTGACTCCCCTGCTGGCCCAGTGGCTGCTGCAGCCAGGCTGGCGGATCCCTGCTTTCCCCGCAACGGAAGCCCAGGCTGAGCAACTGCACGAGCTGCGCAAGGCCACCAAACGGCTGCGCTATCAGGTGGAGTTTTTTGCGCCCTTTTACGGGGAAACCATGCAAGATTGGATAGCAACCCTGAAGTGCTTGCAGGATCAACTGGGCCGCTTTAACGATTTGCAGGTTTTGCAAGGCGAGCTGCCTGCAGACTCAGACCTACAAACCCTTCTCCAGGAACAACAAAAACTAGCCCTCCAGGAGTGGCCTGAGCACCAACAGCGCTGCCTGGCCTCTGCCGAGCAGCACCGGCTTTACTCTAATCTTTTCTCTGTTTCCAATTTCTTTCCAACTGGGGATCCCTAGGTTTCCAATTCTATAGATCCCCCCGAAGGAAAAACCCCGCCTTATTGGCGGGGGATTTTTTGTGGCTATAGGGTTTCCAATTTCTAGGGAT
>NZ_JANSHQ010000572.1:0-5732 GCF_047461715.1 Synechococcus sp. R8-2
TGCTCCGCACCGCTGACGCGACCATGCTCTCGCTAAAGGGCAGGCGAAACAGAAGGTCACATTGCCCATAGAGCTCCCGAACCCAGGCCACAAACGGTTGAAACTCAGGGCCGTATTCTTGGTAGATGAAATCCCAGCCAAAATTACTGGCCATCCAGCAAGGGATCCCAGCAGCCTGGGCAATGGCTACAGCAATGGGCGGCACATCCGCCAACACCAAAGGCACCCCCTGGGCTCGAATGAAATCCGCTTCTTCTCGAACAAGCTCCGCAGCGCTGGCTTTAAACGCCTTGAGGGCAGCCAACGTAGCCGGCAGATCCGCTTGCAGCCCATCCGGCTGCACCACCCCCACATCCAACGCCCGCGGCCGATGGAGAAACTTCCCCTCCACGTAACGCTCCAGGAGCCAGCGGGGAGCCGGCGTAACAAAGATGGGCAGAACATGGGGATCCCGCCGCAGCAAAGCATTCACGACCGCCGCCAGACGGGTAACGTGCCCAAACCCGTGAGCTGTTGCCGCCACATACAGAGGAACGGGATTCATCGCGACCACCTCAAGACAGAACAGGATCTGCGGGGGACTTTTCCCTACGGGATCCCCACAGATTGCTGGCCAAAATCAGACCCAGGCCCAGCACGGATCCCAGCGCAATCCTCTCGCCCAACAGCACCGCAATCAACCCCAACGACAAAAAGGGCGTCACATACACCCAGTTGGCCAGGGATCCCCGGTGGCCCGCCAACTCCAGAGCCCGCAGCCAAAATACAAAAGTCAGGCCCATCTCCGCCAGACCAATGTAAGCCGCCCAACCCAGCCCCGCAACTGTCCAAGAGACCTCCTGAAACGGCAGCAGTAGCAGGCCATAGAGGCTGCCGAAGAGAAACCCCATAAACAGCTTCAGCACCGCATCTCGCCCATCCCGCACATTGAGCAGCCAGTAGAGCGCCCAGATTCCAG
The DNA here is from genome assembly GCF_047461715.1 of Synechococcus sp. R8-2. Taxonomy (NCBI): domain Bacteria; kingdom Bacillati; phylum Cyanobacteriota; class Cyanophyceae; order Synechococcales; family Synechococcaceae; genus Synechococcus; species Synechococcus sp. R8-2. Next base: position 959 of record NZ_JANSHQ010000572.1, read on the forward strand.
AGCTGCCCACCGCCAGCAGCACCCCCCAGGGATCCCCCGCCTGCAAGGTGCCCCAGGATCCCCCCGTAGCCACCAGCACCACCCCCAGCAGGCTCACCCCCAAGGCCAACACCAGCCGCCAACGGAAGCGCTCTCCCAGCAGCGGCACCGCCAGAAGAGCCAGCACCAGCGGCCAAGTGTAATTCAGAGCCATCGCCGCCTGAGCCGACAGACGGTCATAAGCCTGGAACAACACCCCATAGTAGCCGAAGGGGTTGAGCAGCCCCTGAAGAGCCGATAGGCGGACTTGGGATCCCTTCTGCTTGCCGAGGAACCCTGCCCGCCCTGTAACCACCAAAACGATCCCCAGGATCAGGCAAGAGCTAAAGGCCGAAAAAATCAGCAGAACCGTCGGCGACAGGTGCTGCAACCCAAACTTAAAAGCGCTGGCAGCCGTAGCCCAGCCCAAGATGGCCGCCGCCAGGTAAGCATATGCTCGCCAGGGATCCCTAGGCATCAAAAGCTGTCGAGATTGCTGTCCTCTGGCTTCGACTTAGCTCCGGTGGGAAGGCCCAGCCGCGGTGCCACCACCCAGGCATAGAGCAGATAGCCCAGCCCCGCCACCACTGCCCACCTGAGAACGGTGCCGAAAACCCGGAAGAACAGCCCAACCAGAAGAATACAGCCCAGAATGGCGAAGACCGTCACCAGTGGACGCCCCCAAGTCTCAACCCAAGCTCGGACGGCACTTTTCCCCTGAGACGCAACGGATGTTCCCGACTCCCGAGAGGCTGCAGCCGCCTGCTCCAGTTCACGCTCAAGCTGTTTCAGCCGTTCTTGTTCTGAGAAAGAGAGATCGGACATAGAGAGCAGTCTCCAGCGGTGTCACCTCCATCTTACGAGCTGCTCCCGAAGATGGGCAGACTAAGCCCGCGCCGAAGGGATCTCCTGAACCATAGCCCGGAACACATCCAAAGCCGGGCCAGGGCGACGGTTAGGACGCGGAGCCGAGATCTCATTGGGCACAAAAGGCTTCTCCACCACCACCTTGGGCTTGTTGGCAGGAGCAGTTGCTGTAGCCGCAGGAGCAGAGCTGGGAGAAGCTGGTGCAGAACGAAAAGGCCCGGTAACAAAATCCACCAAGCCGCCGAAGAGAATGCCGAAAAAGGAGAACAGGCCGCCGAAAAGCTTCTTGAGGATACCCATGGCTCATTGCAAAGAAATGAGGTGAGAGATTGTCGAAGTTGTGAAGTTATACAACTCGACCTTCATTATTGTTAAGAAGCAGCATCTTGGCCATGAGTAAATATGCTCTTTTTCTCAGGGATCCCCCACCCGCCTGCCCTCGGCGTCAAATCGCTGTAGGGGTAGGGTCAACTCCAGCTCTTGCAGCTCCAAAGGTTGAGAGACCCCCCTGCCGCGCCCCAAAGCAAAGCCATCCGCCGCTGCCGGGTTCACGTCATAGCCGATATCTGCCATTGCTTCGACGGTGAGAATGCTTAAGGGGTTGGCTACCCCCCGGTCGATGCGGCTGGTCATCAGCTCGCGGCCCAAGACGCTCTCCCGCCAATGGGAATCTCGGGATCCCTCCCCAAACTCGTTTTCTAAAGGAACAGAGGGCGCGTTTCCTCCCAGCGTGGCGAAGGCGCTGACTGCCCTGGGGCCGATGAAGCGGGGATCGTAGCCAGGGGGCGTAGGCTGATCCCGTCCCACCAAGCCCACCGTTAGCCCCTTGGGATCCCAGACGATGGGCAAGAAGCCCAAGGCATGGCCCAACTCGTGCAGGGCGGTAATGGGCAGATCCCCTCGTTCTTCCAGGGCAGATAGATTTTGACTGTTAAACAGAACTACGGAGTAAAAAGGCAGACCATTAGAGGCCCGTACAAAACAGGGAGCAGCTCCCCCCAAAATTCGCTCGTTGCCGAGATTTCTGGCCCGCACCTCCACCAACAGATCGTCGATGGGGAAATTGAGTGGCGTGCTGGGAAACCCTCGATCGCATTCGTCGGCCCGAATAGTGGTGGGGGGCAGATCCGGCTGGTCGCCAACGATGAGCTGTTGCCAGCGCAGAGCAGCACTGCGGATGATCGACTGCTGGGTAGGAGTGAGACTGTTGTCGGGAAAGCGAACGTCAATGGTGAACTGGGAAACAGGGGCAGCCGTCGGCAAGGGCAAAGAGGTAGGAACGACAGTCGGAGTAGGGGTGAGAACGACAGTTGGAGTAGAAGTGGGAATGACGGTTGGAATGGGAGTGGGAATGACACTCACAGAAGAGGAGCCACCACTTCCCCCGCAGGCCTTGAGCGCCAGTACCAGAAGCACAGCCACCAGGGATCCAAGCAGACGCAGACCCCATACTTTCCCCAGAAGCTGTCGCTGCCCCGAAAAAACCTTCACACCACCCCCAAACGCAAAGAGCCTCACGGCCCAGTTGGATCATACCGGCTGCAACCATCCTCCCGAGCATGATTTGCGTCACACCGCACCGGTCAACTTCAAGGCCAGGAAGAGATGGGTTTGGAGGTCTATATTTTCAGGTCAGGATCTCTCAATCTGAGGAGTCGGAAGAGTTTTCCTCTTCTATGCCCCAGCCCGCAGCCAAAACATCCACCGCTGCCCGCAGCGCCTGGTTATCCCCCAAGAGCTCCTCGGGATCCGAACGCGGCTCCACCAGGGGAACCAAGCGCAGAATACGTCCGTCCTGAACCAAGTCGATAACCACGCCCGGCTGCTCCTTGCCCAGGTTGGCAATCTCTTCTTCGGAAGCGGGATCCCGCAGACAGGCATAGTCAAAGCTGTTCACATTTAAGTAGAGGCTACGGTTTACCACCAGTGTGGCAGCAGTGGGATCCTGAAAAACATCCACCACGCAGCCTTCCCCTTGCTTCCGCACTGAGCCATCGACGATATCGAAGTAGCGAACACGGGCCAAATCGGATAGGAGTCGGTAAATATCCCGCTTGTTCACCAAAGTTCCCGTATTCACAATACAGGGGGCACAGGGATGAGTGTCTGTCATAGAGCAGTCGGTCTCGAAAGGTCAACAGATTGAGAGTAGGCAAAAGGAAAGCAACATCAACAGTGTCTGCAAACTATCTCCGAAAACATCAGTCCTCGGCAATTCTAGGCGCGGTTATGGTTGACAAGCAACAGGTATCCGTAACTTTACAAAAACTTTAATCAGCTAAAAAAGAGAGAAGTAGCCTGCCCTGCTTTATCCAGTTAACCCAGTGCAACAACAGAACAACTCGCTCCATTCCGCCTACCCAGGGCTCAGACTGCTCTCAAGGCAAAATCAATCCATAGCTTTGCTTCTATCGACTTTATCACAGCCTTCCAAAAAGGGCACAGGCCACTACAAGGTGCAATCTCCAGACAAAAGGGACAGAGGCTGTCCGGCAGGATTCTACCTGCATCTTGTGGGAAGGCAAGTAGCTGAGCAGCTTTAGACTCTAGATATTGTAGATAGATATTGTAGATGAACCCCGAACAGACCGTCTTCGATTCAGAACTCTCCCCTTGGCTTCTTAGGAAGGATAGCATAGGACACCAAGCCCGCTGCCTAGAAATAGCGTTGACTCTTCGCCGGAGACGACTTTTGCCGTGGTAACCACTCCCCAACGCCAGACTCTGCCGGTTGTCGATTTTGCCGCCTTTCAAAACGGAACGTCAGGTGAGCGGGAGCAGTTTGTCCGCCAGGTGGGGGAAGCGCTGCAACAGATTGGCTTTTTTGCCTTGGTTAACCATGGCCTATCGCCGGAATTGATCCGGGAAGCCTATGAAGCCGCAGAAGCCGTTTTTCTTTTGCCAGAGCCAACCAAGAGAGCCTATGAGGATCCGGCGCTGCTGGGGCAACGAGGGTACACCCCCTTTGGCAAAGAACACGCTAAAGATCATCCCTATCCTGACATGAAAGAGTTTTGGCACATCGGGCGCGAAGGGGATCCCCACCTTCCTGCCAACATCTGGCCTCGGGAGGTGCCCCAATTTCGCAGGGTGATGCTAGAGCTGTTCGCCCAATTGGAAACCTGTGCCCAGGGACTGTTGCAAGCAATCTCTCTGTATCTGGGGGAGCCTGCCGAATACCTGCCCAAAGCGGCGGAAGGAGGAGCCAATCTCTTGCGGGTGATTCATTATCCGCCGATCCCTGCTGAAGCCCCTCCCCAGAGTTTACGAGCTGCAGCCCATGAAGACATCAACTTGATTACCCTCTTGTGTGAAGCCACCGCACCAGGTCTAGAGCTTCTGCAACGAGATGGATCTTGGCTGCCCATTTCGGCCCTCCCTGGTCAGATCATTGTCGATGCCGGGGATATGCTGCAAAACCTCACCAATGGCCTGTTGCGCAGCACCACCCATCGGGTGACCAACCCCGACAACCCTCAAGAATGCCGCTTTTCCATTCCCTTCTTTGTGCATCCGCGGCCAGAGGTGGATCTCACGCCCTTGCCGACTTGTGTGGCCCGCACCGGCGGGATCCCTCGGTTCCCTTCCCTGACTGCCGGAGAATACTTGGCCCAGCGGTTGAGGGAAATTGGCCTGGCTGAGGCAGGATCCCCGCCCCAGCATTGATCCCAACTGGGGGTCTCTATGTTTCGGATCCCAGCCCTGCCCTACGAGTATGAAGTTCCCAGCCTGTCTCAGTTGGCCCTGGTGATCATCGATATGCAGCGAGATTTCCTGGAGCCGGGCGGCTTTGGGGAAATGTTGGGCAATGATGTCACCCAACTGGGATCCATTGTGCCCACCCTGGAGGAACTGCTGGACTTCTGTCGTCAGCTAGAAATCGCAGGAG
>NZ_JANSHQ010000573.1:0-1850 GCF_047461715.1 Synechococcus sp. R8-2
CTCATACACTTGGGCATAGTCCACTGTGCCAGAGAGGTCATCCTGGATCTGGGCCAGGGAAAGCTGCATCTCCACATCCACCACAAAGCGCCCACCCAAAACCGCTTCCTCCGGGCAGTGGCCGTGGTAAGCATGAAAGACGAGGCCCTGGAGCACCAGCCTACCCTGCATCATGGTGCAGAGCTTCCCAAGTGGCGAGGGCGGAAACATGAGCCGGCACGTTGTGAACCCGTACCAGGGCAGCCCCCCGGCTGGCTGCAAACAGGTGCACGGCCACGCTGGCGCTGTCTCGCTCGCTGGGCACGGCAATGCCGGAAAGCTTACCCACAAAACTTTTGCGGGAGGCCCCCACCAAGACCGGGTAGCCGTAGGCCACCAGCCGCGGTAGGGCTTTGAGCAGGGTTACATTCTGCTCGGCAGTTTTGGCAAAGCCTAAGCCCGGATCCAAAACAACGCTGGGCACGCCCGCCGCCAGAGCCCGCTCCGCCTGTTCCCTGAGGAAACCGAAAACCTCCCCCTCCAGGTCAGCATAGTCGGTCTGCTGCTGCATGGTGCGCGGCTCTCCCCGCATGTGCATGATCACCGCCGGCACCCCCTTTTCGGCACAGACCTGTATCATTTGGGGATCCCGCAGCCCGCCGACATCGTTGATGATGTGCGCCCCGGCAGCCAAAGCCGCAGCCGCCACCTCCGTTCTGCGCGTATCGACGCTGATGGGGATCCCGGATCCCTGCAAAGCTCGAATTACCGGCAAAACCCGGTCGCATTCCACTTCTACCGGCACCGGATCTGCCCCTGGGCGGGTGGACTCGCCGCCAACATCCACCATCAAGGCCCCTGCCGCTGCCATGGCTTTGGCTGCCTGCACAGCCGCTTCTGCAGATCCCCACTGGCCGCCATCGCTAAAGCTGTCGGGTGTTACGTTGAGCACCCCCATCACCCCAACGCCCCGCCAAGAAAGACGGTAGCCCTCTGGCGTCTGTTCTGCCCCAGGCAGAGGACGTCGGGAGATCAAGCTGGTAACACCCATAACCGCTGCAGGCTGCCGTGTTGCAAAAGCAGGGGGAAAAGTCTCCCACTGCCTAGGATGGTATTGCCGTCAATCCCAAGGCTGGCGCAAGCCCAACAGGATTCTACAAAATTTTTTACAACGTCCTTACAGAGCCACGATTGGTGAAAGGCTGCCCCTGCCGGCTCAAGCGCAAGGAATGGCCCCCGCCGACAGAGGAAGCTCTCCCGCTCTGGCTAGAACATGATGTCGTCTTCGGAACGACCCCAGATGCACCAAATGATAGAGGCAAAGATTGCCATGTAAACCCAGGCCATCGGGCCGTATTGCAGCAGATCCATCAATACATCCCTAAAACATTTGTTTATCTAGTCCAATTATTGTGATGTTTCGTTACAGCGTCAACCGTTTTCTTAGGAAAAGGCCCCCTCTCAGACCCAGCCGGAGCTGCGCTGGGATCCCTTGTCCAGGGCGGGTTAAGTCTTTTTGCCTAAAGACAGGGAGCAAGTCTTCAGTTTCTGAGAAAACCCAGCTTGCCTGAGAGATGCAGGAGGATAGGGAACTAGACATTGAAGCGGAAGTGCATCACGTCCCCTTCCTGGACGACGTAGTCTTTGCCTTCGCTGCGCAGCAGGCCCTTTTCTTTGGCGGCATTCAGGGATCCCGCCGCCACCAGATCGGCATAGGCCACCGTCTCGGCCCGGATGAAGCCCCGCTCAAAATCGGAGTGGATCACCCCGGCTGCCTGAGGGGCTGTAGCTCCGACGGGGATCGTCCAAGCGCGGGTTTCTTTGGGGCCAGAGGTAAAGTAGGTGCGCAAGCCCAACAGCTCGTAGGTGGC
>NZ_JANSHQ010000574.1:0-1509 GCF_047461715.1 Synechococcus sp. R8-2
GGACTCCGTCCCGCTACCGCGACCAGCCTGCCCTGCGCATCTTGATCGTGCGCCATGGTGAGAGCACCTTCAACCTGGAAAATCGCATCCAAGGCCGCTCCGATCTCTCCCGGCTCACCCCCACTGGAGAAGTGCAGGCGCAGCGTGTAGCCGAGGCCCTGGCCGGGATCCCGTTGGATTGCGCCTATTGCAGCCCCCTGTCTCGCGCCCTCGATACCGCTCGCGTCATTTTGAAAGACCGAGAAGGGATCCCTCTGCACGTTACCGATCAACTGCGGGAGATCGACCTGACGGCCTGGGAAGGGCTGACCTTTGCCGAGGTGCAGGAGAAATACCCCGAGGATTACCATCTGTGGCGGCACCATCCCGACACCCTGGAGCTAGAGGGCCGCTTTCCGGTGCGGGATCTCTGGCAGCAGGCGCAGGGGTTTTGGGAAATGCTGGCTTTCCATCTGCAATCGGCTTCGGGCCCCTGGAACCATGGAGCGGATCCCTCCCAGAGACAGACCCTCAATATCCTCATCGTGGGCCACAGCGGCATCAATCGCGCCCTGGTCAGCACCGCCATCGGCCTGGGGCCACACCACTATCACCGCCTTGGGCAGGATAACTGCGCCATCAGCGTTCTCAATTTTCCCGAGGGCCTGCAGGGGCCGCCACAACTGGAATCTCTGAACATCACCGCTCACCTCGGCCAAGCCCTGCCCAAGCGCAAGCAGGGGATGCGCATCTTGCTGGTGCGGCATGGAGAAACCCAGTGGAACCGAGAGCGCCGTTTTCAGGGGCAGCGGGATATCCCCCTCAATGCCACCGGGGAGGAACAGGCAGCCAAGGTGGCAGAATTTTTGGCCACTCAACCTCTGCAACTGGCCTTCTCCAGCCCCCTGAAGCGCCCTTGGGCCACAGCCGATGCCATCTGCAGCAACCACAGCAACCTCATTTTGCGCCCAATGCCCGACTTGCAAGAGATCTGCCACGGCGACTGGGAGGGCAAGCTGCAAAGCGAAGTCGAAGCCGAATACCCCGGCGAGCTGGAGCGCTGGCAACGGGATCCCGCCAGTGTGCAGATGCCCAATGGGGAAAACCTTCACCAGGTGTGGGAGCGCACTCGCTCCGCTTGGCAGGAGCTTTTGTCCATCACCGCAGCCCAGTTTCCTCAGGGCACGGCGGTTGTTGTTGCCCACGATGCCATCAACAAAGCAATCCTCTGTCAGTTATTCAACCTTTCCCCACAGGCTTTTTGGATCTTCAAGCAGGGGAATGGTGCCATTACGGTGATCGACTATCCAGAAGGCAAGGAGGGTGCCCCGGTTTTGAAGGTGTTGAACCTCACCACCCATCTGTCCGGCCAGATCCTGGACTGCACCACTGCCGGAGCTTTGTAAAGATGGGCTCATCCCCTCTCCGCGAGCTAACAGGACGACTAACAGGACAAAATGTGCATCTCCAGGGAGTGCGCCTGTTGGATCCTTGGCGCCAGCGGGATGAAGTAACCGATGTGTGGTTGCA
>NZ_JANSHQ010000575.1:0-3857 GCF_047461715.1 Synechococcus sp. R8-2
AAATATATATTGAAGCAGAAATGTCGGATCTCGAAATAAAACTTTACATCTTATTAGCCCAAGGACTCCAGCCGTAAGTTGAAGCTCTGATCGGCCACCAAACGGCAAGGATCGAATTCAAGTTGTTGATACCGCAGATTATAGCTTTTCCCCACCGAGCAGGAGCTTTGTAGATTAAGTCAGGATCTCTGTTGTGCGATGGATGCGGCTGCATTGGCTAGAGTCAGTGTTGCTGGGAGGAACTGTAGCGGGCAGTTTGCATCCACAGAATGAGAGCATTTTGATGACCTATATAAAGAATCAAACGGGCAATCGACACTCGGTCAATGGGTTGGATCCCCTGTAGCCTTGATATGCTTAGCCTATTGGCTTGCTCACTGTCTGGCCTAAGGTGTATCCCGAAATACGTTTGCAGTTCTTCAATTTACAATTGATAGCCTTCTAAATCGGTTTCTTCCAATACACCAGCGCATCTTCTCCGTTGTAATACCCCTTGCGACGTCCCAGCCGTTGAAACCCTGCCGATTCGTACAGGCGGATTGCCGCTTGATTGGAAGCCTTTACCTCCAGAGTGGCCCAGCGGCAGCCTGCTGCTCTCGCTTGGTTCAGCAGTTCTTCCAGAATCCGCCGGCCCAAGCCCTGTTGCCGGTGCTCGGGATCCACCGCCAGAGAGATGATATGTGCTTCTTCTTCAATACGCCAGAGAATGCCGAAGCCCACCAGCTCTTTTGTCGTCTGCGTCGGCGAAGTGGGGTTTGGAGAGGGAAGGGGAAACTCGGCTCGGCCCGAGCCACACGAAGCGCCAACGGCAGCGGGTTCCGCCACTACCCCAATCACCGTGCTTGTGGGTCGTTCCAGCTCCGCTCGATATCCCTGTTCTCCCCAGTATCCCCCATAGCACCGCCGATCCAGCTCCAGCAGTTGGGGCAGGGCAGTGATGTCCAACAGCTGCAGCCGATAACTCGTACCGCTCATGGTGGCCTAGTCTCGCAATTCGCAGAATTCCGCCAACAACAACTGCCCCAAGGGATCGTCATCGGGAGCCGCGTAGGGCAAGGCTCTGCGGCTGATGCTCAAGATGTTGCCCCCCGATTGGGGATGGTGCTCCGCACCGCTTTCGCGAACAGGCTTGAATTCGTAGTCGATCCCTTCGGTGAAGCCGGCTTCCTGTAGGTAGTCTTGGGCGGCTTTGAGGATCCCTTCTCGCAGTTGCGCTTTGACCGCAGGGGCCATGAGGTGGCGAACAAACCACTGGGCGCTGGCGGGATCCACCTCGGCCAGGTATTGGAGGGCAGGGGTCAACACAGCAGGGCGCTCTTGAGGGGACAAGCCGTTCACCTGCTGAGCTACCGCGGGCACATCCCGCCGTTGCATCGCCTGGATCAGGGCTTGTGTGGCTGGAGAAAATGAGGGATCCGACACTTGGCTCATGGCTGGGGGTACCAGAGGGATTCGAGGGTGCGGACAAGGGCTGCTGCTTCGAAAGGAGAGGGAGCAGTCGGCAGACAGACGGTTACATGGCCCAGTTTTCGCCCTGGGCGGGCAGGGGTTTTGTGGTACCAATGCACCGTGGCATTGGGGAGCTGGGCCAGGCGCTGCCGCTTTTCTGGGTAATCGCCGGTGGCATGCTCATAGCCCAAGAGATTGACCATCACTGCCCCCCCACACTTGAGGGAGGGATCCCCCAAAGGCAGGCCGAGGATGGCCCGCAGGTGTTGCTCGAATTGTGAGGTGCGGCAGGCTTCTAGGGTGTAGTGGCCGGAATTGTGGACCCGCGGCGAGATTTCGTTGATCCAGATCCCGGCCTTGGGGTGGGGCGGCGGCACCCAGAACAGCTCGATGCCAAACACGCCAACTGCACCCAATTTTTCCATCAGATCGGCTGCCAAGCGCCGGATCTCGGCCTCGGTGGTTGGGGGGATGCGGGCAGGCACCAGGACATGGCGGCAGATTTGCTCAATCTGCACAGTTTCCACCACCGGATAAACCCGGATCTCTCCCTTCAGCCCCCGCGCCACCATCACCGCCAACTCCCGCTCAAACGGGATCCATTCCTCCAGCAATAGCGGGATCCCCTTGGATTGGCCAATGGCCTGCTGCAAAGCCACTCGGTCGCGCAAGATGCAGGTGCCCTGCCCATCGTAGCCCTGTCGCCGTCGCTTGAGCACCACCGGAAAGCCCAACCCGGCCAGGTCTGCCGAATCCAACACCGCCTCCAGCGGGAAGAAAGCCGGCACCGGCAACCCCAACCGCGCCAGGAACTGCCGTTGGTGCAACTTGTCCAGCAGCGGCTCTAGCGTGCTGAGGCTGGGACGAAAGCGGGATCCCTCCGGATCCAGTTTTTTCAGCTCCGGCAGAGGGATAAACTCGTTTTCAAAAGTAACCACCGGGCAGCGCTCCAACAACTGGGCCGTGGCCTGGCTGTCGGCTACGGATCCCCAAACCACCCCATCGGCCACTGCCACCGCCGGATCGGTGGGAGCAGCAGCCTGCACCACCAGCGGGATCCCCATCTGGCGAGCTGCCAAGGCCAACATCTGCGCCAACTGCCCGCCGCCAATCACCCCCACAGGTTGGGATCTCTGGTCTTTTGAGGATACCTGGGTTTCCACAGCCGTACCGTTATACTGGGTGGTGGGCCGCTGTCCATTGCTTCTTGGATCCAGAACCCCATTATGGGACCCCTTGCCCTGCAGCGCTAGGAGAAAAACGGTGGAACCCTCTCAACCCTCTGAGCTGAGAGCTCTAATCAACCGGGCTTTGGCGGACAAAGTCTTGACTCGCGCCGAGCAACAGCAGATTCTCAGTGCCGTCATGGCCGATCAAGAAATTTCCCCAGAAGAGCACGAACTGCTGGAATCGATTGTGGAGCGCCTAAACAGTGGCGAGATCCGCGCTGTCGATTGAGCCCTGCCTTAAGACTGAGAGTGTCCCTAGGATTTTGGAGAATTGGATCCCAGTCTGTCCTTCGGCGCTGGGTATTCAGTCTGCAATGCTTGGGTCAATCCCGGTGGGTGGATCGCCTAGAATAATCCACAACCCACCTCTTTCTGCTGCCATGAGTTCTCACTCTTCAGATTGGTTCACGCGGGCTCGCCACATTTTTTACGGCACGGCCACCGCTCTGGTGGAGATCCTGCAAGACCCGGAAAAGCGCACCGAAAACCTCAACCGCCTCTCGATGGACTTGGGACAACTGGCGGCGGAGCTGGAGCAAAAGGGAGAGTTGATCGAGCAGGAGGCAGTTCGTTACGTTGAGAGTCTCAGGGATCCAGCCGCCAACGCCCCCTCGGCAAGTCCTGACTCTGAAGCGCCTGTCGAGAATGCTCCCCCGACACCAGCTTCCTCCCCCAACAAGCCGGCTATCTCCAGAGAAGAGATGGCTGAGTTGATGGAGCTGATCCATCAGATTGAGTCCTTGCGCCTGGATTTGGAGCGGTTGCGCACCTCGTCCTGAGTCCTGTGCGGTTCGATATCCTTACCCTTTTCCCCGAATTTTTTGAAACGCCGCTGCGCATTGGGCTGGTGGGCAAAGCCCTACAGCAGGGGATCGCCGAAGTCCACTGCACCAATCCACGCGACTTCGCCACCGATAAGCACCGCCGTGTCGATGATGAGCCCTACGGGGGTGGGGTGGGCATGGTGCTCAAGCCAGAGCCTTTCTTCGCTGCTGTCGCCTCCCTGCCCCGGTTGGATCCCTGCGAGATCATCCTGCTGACGCCCCAGGGGCAACCGCTAAACCAGGCGCTGCTGCAGGAGCTGGCCCAGAAGGCGCAGCTGATCCTGCTGTGTGGCCAGTACGAAGGCTTTGACGAACGCATCCGCCAATACCTGGCCACCCGCGAGGTGTCGCTGGG
>NZ_JANSHQ010000576.1:0-5037 GCF_047461715.1 Synechococcus sp. R8-2
CGCGTCAGCGGTGCGGAGTCCTTAGTTTTTCGCCTGCAGCGACAAGACAATACTTGGCAGATTGTCGAGCCCAGAGAGCTGCCTGCCGATGAGATCAACGTCAACCGCTTGCTCAATACTCTGGCCCGCCTGCAGGCCGTGGAGTTCCCCGCCGAGACCCAGACGGATCTAGCCCCCTATGGCTTGGAGCAGCCTTCCGCCCGGCTGACGGTAGAGCTGGAGGAGGGCAAAACCCTGAAGGTCGCTTTGGGATCGGAGAAAGATGGCCAGGTGTACGTCATCACCTCTGAGCACCCGGCAGTAGCCACCTTGCTCACCTCCACCGCCGATATTCTCCGCTCCGACTTGGAAGAGCTGCGGGATCACCGCATTGCCCGCCTCAACGCCAACCAAGTGGGCCAAGTCACCTTAGAATCCCAAGGGGAAAAGGTCACCCTCACCCCTCGGCCTTCAGAGAAGGGATCCTTGGAGCTGCGCTGGGAAAACCCGGAGCGACCGGGCCAGCCTGTGGATCTCGGCTCTCTGTTCTCCAGCCTGAATGCTGCCCGCGCCAAGGAGTTTGTGGAACAGGCCGACGCGGAAGCCCAAAGGGTGTTGTCTGAGCCCGACCTACGGCTGACCTTTGAGCCCAAGCCTGACGCCGAGCAGGATCCCTTAACCCTGACCTTGGCCGCCTCTGGCTTGCAGGCCTACGTGCAAAGCAGCCGCCAGCCGGACATTGCCGTGATCGAGCTGAGCACCTTCAACAGCCTGGAAACCGAAGTGAATCGCCTCTTGGAGGGCCAGCCGGAGAGCAAGGACTCTGCCCCGCTCACGCGACCAGATCCCACTCCCTCGCCCTAGAGTCCCTAGAGCCTTAGCCAGCAGGGGTAGCTGTCTTCTCTTCCGCAGTTTGGGCTTCTTTTTTCAGGGCTTCCCCTTGTATCGTCAGCACCGAGCAGGGAGCGCGGTGGAGCACGTAGTTGCTAACGCTGCCCAGAAACAGCTCGCTCAGGCCGGAGTGGCCGCGGCGGCCCACCACCACCAAGTCCGCATCCCAAGAGCGGGCCAGATCGCAGATGACCCGACCGGGGTTGCCGTAGTTGAGGGTGTACTCAGCGCGGATCCCGTGCTCAGCCGCTTTCTCCACCAGCGAGCGCAGGTAGTCCATCTGGTTTTGCTCGAAGATGGCACATTGCTCCCGGTAGGACTGCCACAGCTCGGCGCTGATGGTGGAGCTGTAATCTACCCCCAGGATCATCGGCGGCTCTGGGGCGCCCGGCTCTTCCTGAGACAGAACATGGAGAATCATCATCTGGGCCTGCATGGCCTTGGCCACTTGGACGGCCTTTTGAAATACTCCCTGGCTCAGCTCCGACCGATCCACTGCCACCAAAATCCTGCTGAACATATTGGCTTCCTCCAGATGGCTAACAGCGGGGCACAAGGCAGAAGCAGCGTGACTTCGGGGTTGACCTCTGACCCCTTTTCCCTCAACTCCAAGCTCCCCTCTGCTCTGCCCCACCTATCTGTGTTGTAGAAGATTTGGGCGAGAAAACCCCAGATATCTTGAACGAACTAGGCAGATTGGCAACGAAAGTTCAGAGATCTTGACACCGGTCAGAAGGCATCGCCTTGGGCTGCCCACTCCAACACCGCCTGCAGCGCCTCGGCCTGCTCTTGCCAGACTTGATCGAGGGGAGTGCCCCGCAGGATTTCCAGCGTTAGGGTTGGGATCCGCCGTTCCTGCCCTGCCCAAGTGCCCAGAGAACCAGGGGTAGGGTAGCCAATGTCGGCGGCGACGGGCAAGCCGTTGCGAGCAGCCATCACCTGGGCCAGCTCAAGGGCAGGGCCGTTGTAGTTCACGCAGGGGTGCGCCTGGCAGGAGTGGGCAGAAAGGATAAACTGGGGCTGAATCCGGGCCAAACTCGTCAACAACACTTGCGTTTCGGGCTCGGAGCCTGGGGCCGATCCGGGCGGATAGCGAGCTTCCAAAGAGGCCGGGATCCAATCTTGGGTGGGCAGATTGCGGTTGAGATCCACACCGTTGGCATTGAGCCGTTGCCCCAAGGCACAGCCATCCGGGTTCAAGCGAGGGATTGCCCATAGGGTCGCTTTCCCGGCCAGGGATCCCCATTTCCCAGAAGCCACATAGCGCTCGATCAGGGCATAGCCCTCCACCTCATCCCCGTGTACCCCGCCGAGCAGCAGCAAGGAGCGGATCCCTTGGGTGAGCTGCCAAAGGTGAATAGGACGCCCCTGCACCGAGTAGCCGATGACCCGCAGGGATCCCAAGGGTTCGCCAAGTTTTTGAGACATGGGGGATCCCGACAAATCTCACAACCTCTAGAACGGGATATCGTTGGGATCTGGTGGGGAAGGGACATCCCCTTCAGAGGATTCCCCAGTTGCCGGTTCACCCATCCCCGTCAGAGAGAGGACGCGAGCGGATCCCAGTTGATGGACACGGCGCGCGGTGATCTCGGCCAGCTTTTCCTTGCGCCCATCTCGCTCCACCACATTCATGTGCAGTTGGCCTTCCACTGTGATTTGGTCGCCCACATGGCAGGTGTCCACCACCCTTTTGGCCAGTTCTCCAAAAGAGGAAACGCGCACGCGATAGGGCGGCTCATCCGGGCGCAAGCTGGGAAAGCCGATCACCAAGGACGCAACAGCTAAGTTATCAAGGGTGTAGCGCAGCTCTGGCTCAGACAGAACCTCGCCCATCAACACAATCGAGTTCATAACGGAGCCATCCAGGGATAAGGGGCAGCTCAGCGCACTTCCATCATGCCCGCAGGCCAGGATGCCGTCAAACCTAGCCGACGCGGAGAGTCATGTGGCGCAGCACACTCTCGTTGATGCGCAGGTTTTTCTCCCAGGCAGCCACCGCATTGGGTTCGGCTTCGTAGTTGAACTGGATGTACAGACCCTCCTTGAACTTTTTCATCTCAAACCCGGCAAAGCGGCGCTTGCCCCTATTGGTAATCTCCACGTGGGTTACTCCGTTCTCTCGCAGGATTGCCTCCTGACTGCTGAGCAGTTGTTCGAGGGGTTCATCTGACAGATCAGGACGCACAATCAGCATCGTTTCGTAAGCGCGGGGCATGGAAGCAAGTTCTCCTTAGAATCCAGTGGTAGAGACGCAGTGGACTATACTAGCTTTTCTTTCCCACAACCGAAAAGGCTGCCGCCCAATTCCCATACCCTGGCCGCAGCAGCCAATGCAGGTGAGGCTGCTCACAAGAGGGGATCCATTGTCCGATACAATAGGGATTGCTTCATTGGCCGCTGGTTGGCCCGGCCAAGACACGCTGAATCGAGAGTTGGGATTCCAAGCATGAGCGCAGACGAAGTTTACAGCCGTGTTCGTAAGATCGTGTCCGATCAACTGGGCGTGGAAGATGACAAAGTGACCCCAGAAGCCAATTTCCAGAACGACCTGGGGGCCGACAGCCTTGATACGGTGGAGCTGGTCATGGCTTTTGAAGAGGAATTCGACCTGGAGATCCCCGATGAAGATGCAGAAAGGATCGCCACCGTGCAAGACGCTGTTAACTACATCCTCTCGAAGAAAGCTGCCTAGTCTGCCCCCAGTTCTGACTCTATACCCCCGGGCTAACACCGGACGATGGCTACCACAGATCCCGCCACTGCTTACAGACCAACCCGCCGCGTTGTGATTACGGGCCTGGGTGCGGTCACCCCTATCGGCAACTCTCCTGCCGAGTTTTGGCAGAGCCTGCTGGCAGGGCGCTCCGGCATTGGGCCGATTACCCATTTCGATGCCTCCCGCCACGACTGCCGTATTGCCGGAGAGGTGAAGGGATTTGATCCCCTCGACTATTTGGATCGCAAGGATGTCAAGCGCACCGACCGCTTTGTGCATCTGGCGATGGCGGCCACCCGGCAAGCCTTGGAGGACGCTGACTTTCGCATCACCGATCTCAACGCCGAGCAAGTGGGGGTGATCTTGGGCACCGGCATCGGCGGCATCCGCGTCTTGGAAGAGCAGCAGACCATCTATCTGCAGAAAGGGCCGGATCGCTGTAGCCCCTTCATGGTGCCCATGATGATTGCCAACATGGCTGCGGGTCACCTGGCCATTCATTTTGGCGCCAAAGGCCCCAATTCCTGCACAGTTACGGCCTGTGCCTCTGGCTCCAACGCCATTGGCGATGCCTTTCGGCTCATCCAGAGGGGAGAGGTGCAAGCGGCGATTACAGGTGGCACGGAAGCGGCGGTCACCCCTTTGTCCATGGCGGGGTTCAGTGCCATGAAGGCCCTTTCCACCCGCAACGACACCCCGGAGCAAGCCTGTAGGCCCTTTGATCGGGATCGGGATGGCTTTGTCATGGGGGAAGGAGCAGGGATCCTGGTGCTGGAGGAGTTGGAGCACGCCCGCGCCCGCGGGGCCAAGATCTATGCGGAGATAGTCGGCTATGGCCTCACCTGCGATGCCCACCACATGACCAACCCTGCCCCCGGCGGCGAGGGAGCGGCCCGGGCGATGCGGCTGGCCCTCAAGGATGCCGGGCTTCAGCCTGGGGATGTGCAACACATCAATGCCCATGCCACCAGCACCCCTGTAGGGGATATCGCCGAGGTCCAGGCCATCAAGTCGGTCTTTGGCGAGCATGCCCCCCGTTTGGCCATCAGCGCCACCAAGTCCATGACCGGCCACCTGTTGGGGGGAGCGGGCGGCATTGCCACGGTGGCCACAGCTTTGGCCATCCACCACGGCTGGGTTCCTCCCACCCTCAACTTGGACAACCCCGATCCCGAGTGCGAAGGGCTGGATTTTGTCCCCCACAAGGGGCGGCAGATGGCCGTTGAGGCCGCTTTGGTGAATGCCTTTGGGTTTGGTGGGCACAACGTCACGCTGGCCTTGCGCCGCTACTCTCCCGCTTGAAGGGCTTGGCCTATGTCTTCTCCCGAAAGTTCACTGCCCTCAGTTCGCCAACAAGCCTTGGCCGCTTTGACGGCGGAGCTGGCGCAGCAGGGTCACCCGCCCGAATATGCTCAGCACATGGCGGCGGCGGTTATTTTTCAAGCGGA
>NZ_JANSHQ010000577.1:0-570 GCF_047461715.1 Synechococcus sp. R8-2
AGACTCCTACGGGAGGCAGCAGTGGGGAATTTTCCGCAATGGGCGCAAGCCTGACGGAGCAATACCGCGTGAGGGAGGAAGGCCCTTGGGTTGTAAACCTCTTTTCTGGGGGACGAAAGCTGACGGTACCCCAGGAATAAGCCTCGGCTAACTCCGTGCCAGCAGCCGCGGTAAGACGGAGGAGGCAAGCGTTATCCGGAATTATTGGGCGTAAAGGGTACGTAGGCGGCTGGTCAAGTCTGGGGTCAAAGGCCACAGCTCAACTGTGGGAAGGCCCTGGAAACTGACCGGCTAGAGTGAGGTAGGGGTTGCGGGAATTCCCGGTGTAGCGGTGAAATGCGTAGAGATCGGGAAGAACACCTGAGGCGGAAGCGCGCAACTGGGCCTTAACTGACGCTGAGGTACGAAAGCTAGGGGAGCGAATGGGATTAGATACCCCAGTAGTCCTAGCCGTAAACGATGGACACTAGACGTTGGCCGTATCGACCCGGTCAGTGTCGGAGCTAACGCGTTAAGTGTCCCGCCTGGGGAGTACGCACGCAAGTGTGAAACTCAAAGGAATTGACGGGG
>NZ_JANSHQ010000578.1:0-1739 GCF_047461715.1 Synechococcus sp. R8-2
AGGCGTCTCACCCTAAACTGAAGTGACTAAGTCCTTTCGAGCAGCAGGATTGTCTTTTGGTCTTCTCTCTTTGCGAAGGAAAGGGGGAGTGCTTGGAAACCTTTTCAATTCAGTTTGAAACAATTACAGTTGTCCAACTCTCAAATCTCTCAAAAGCGCAGCCCCTAGAGGGTAGCAGGGTTCTTTTCGACTGCTTCGGACAAGAGGGAGTTGACCAGCACGGTTACCAACCCCAGTCGATTGCCTGCCAAAATATCCGTCAACAGGCGGTCTCCCACCATAGCCACTGCTTCTACCGGCAAGCCCATCTGGGCTACGGCCCGCCGCAAGGCCCGCCTTGAGGGTTTCCCAGCGCGGTGAATGTAGGGCAGGTTCAGGCTTTCTCCGATTTGTTGGATGCGGCTGCGATTGAGGTTGTTGCTCACCAGCCAAATTTGAAAGTGCGGACGCAACTGCTCCAGCCAAGCAGCCACAGCGGGATCCACCTCAACCTGTCGGCTCGGCACCAGTGTACCGTCTACGTCAAAGATGATGCCTTTTACCTGCCAGGCCCACAGGTCTTCTGCCCGCAACTTTAAGACAGTGCCGGCCACCACCAGATCCGGTTGCAGGAGCTTGAACCAAGGTTTGTGTACCATCCGCTCCTCGGCTAAGGACTTGGTTGAGGACTATGGTGGGATCCCTGGGCAGCTTGTCGGCGCTCTTGAATAATTTGCAATTGGGCTGCCTCGTGCTCTGCTAGGGTTTTGCTGAAAATGTGAGTGCCATCGTAGCGGGCCACGAAGTAGAGATAGTCGGTTTGCTCAGGCTGCAAAACGGCTTTTAGGCTGGCCAAGCCCGGACTGGCGATGGGACCAGGGGGCAAGCCCGGGTTGAGGTAGGTGTTGTAGGGAGAGGGGGTGCGCACCTCCGCAAGGGTGAGGCGGCGATCTGGGGTTTGCCGGATATTCAAGGCATATTCCACCGTCGGATCGGCTCCCAGGGGGATCCCTTTCTTAAGCCGGTTCAGGAAGACACCTGCAATCAAAGCGCGTTCTTCCGGCACCACGGCCTCCCGCTCCACAATGCTGGCCAGGGTAACCCACTCGTGCAGAGACAGGGAAGTGGTGTGCTGGCGAAACAGGGGCAGGGCCACCGCGACAAATCGCTGCAGCATGGCGTTGACCACTATTTGAGCCTTTTCTTGATCCGGCAGGGATCCCTCCACCTGTTCGATGGGGAAAAGATAGGTGTCTGGGAACAGGTAGCCTTCTAGAGAGCTCAAGTTGGGGGGCAGCCAGTCGAGGGGGGGAATCACCCGGGTCACGGCAATGAAGGCATCGGCTGCCAGCCAGTTGCGCTGGGCCAGAGCCTCTGCCATTTGCTCGATGCGCCAACCCTCCGGAATGGTCAGACGTCTTTGCAGGATCCTTCCCTGCCGCAGTTGCTGGGCCACGGCCAGCATGTCCTGGTTGGGATCCAAAGCGTAGGTGCCCGCCTGAAACACCCAGTCGCGCCCGAAGGTGCGGCTCCACAGCTCCCAAGCCAGAGCTGAGCGAATCACCCCTGCTTGGCGCAGTTTTTGCCCGATCAGACGGCTGCTGCTGCCCGGCTGGATTGTTACTTGGATCGGTTCTGGGCCGCCCACCGGCTGGAGCCAGGTCATCCACTGCCAGTAGACCAATCCCCCGGCCAGAACCAACAGGAAGATCAAGCTCTGCAAAAGACGCCGACCCCAGCGTTCGCGTAAGCGTTGCTTA
>NZ_JANSHQ010000579.1:0-2330 GCF_047461715.1 Synechococcus sp. R8-2
GGGATCCCTGCTCTGGGTGCTGATGGTGATCGGGGTGGGGGTGCTGAGTTTCCTCAAGTGAAGCCGTAGAAGGGCGAGGGCCAATCCACCGAAGGTCACCTTGTGGTCGCAATCAGCGTTGCGTGGGAGCTGCACCGTGGGTGTGGCGGCCCAAAGTTTTTGTCTGGGATCCTGGACGAACTACGCACTTCCGCACCTCGATAAGCCTTAAGCTCTCTCGGTAGAGGGGATCCCATCCTCTACAATGGACGGCGAGGCGTCGGCCTTGCTTGCCATCGGTCAGGCTGTCTACAGGCCGCGCTAGTGAGCTTTGAAGGTGCTGAGGTGTTTCAACCAGCGGAGGTTTGGGTGTTGAGAGCAGTGATGAGAGCAGGGAAATGTTCGCAGGAACTTGGCCTTGCTCGGCGAGGAATGAGGCTGGCCTTGGCGGGCCTGTTGATGGGGAGCCTGGGATCCCTGATGGTGCCCCATTCTGCAGAGGCGCAGTCGGGTTTGGTGATCACCGGCAGTGAAGGGGTACCTGTCCTCAGCTATCGGCTCGATTTTGGCGGGGTTCGCAGTCGTTTGGATCGCTATCGCCTGACCATTCCCCCCCAGAATGTGGCAGTGGCAGAAGTGCAGATCAACGGGGACAGGAATTTCGATGGCCGCATCGATCCGGAAAGTGTCCGCCTGGAGGTAGAAGGCCGGCCTGTAGAGCTGGATCAAGTGTACTGGAACGAGGAGTTTCGCTCTCTAGAGGTGGTGGCCCGTCAACCCATTGCTGCCGGTCAGGAGATCCGTCTGGTGCTCTCTAACGTGCGCAACCCTTCATCTGCCGGTATCTACCGTGTGGAGGCGCGGGTACGGGGTACGGAACCCAACCCCCTCTTCCGGAATGTGGGCAACTGGCTGATTACCATTGAAGACCCAGAGCGGATTGGCTTCTGATCTATTGACCCGATGATCTGACCTACTGTTGATCTTTGCGGCGATCCTATAGGCACAGCCCTTTTGCGGGTCTGGGACAGCGACACCCAAGTTCCCGGCCAGTTGGGGTGGGATCCCTCTGCAAGTGTTTGTTCGCCGTGGTATGGGCTGCTGGAAAAAGCCGGAGTTCTGAGTTTTTCTAAGAATGGGGATTGTGCAAATCTGGCAAGTTTGGGTGGGGGAGTGTTTACCTTGTTGCTTGCTGACACCTGGTATCCCAATTGGTGGCAAGCTCTGATTTTGGGCATGGTGCAGGGGATCACCGAATTTCTGCCCATTAGCAGCACGGCCCATCTGCGGGTGTTTCCGGCTTTGGTGGGATGGCCGGATGCGGGCGCTTCTTTTACGGCGGTGATCCAGTTGGGCAGTTTGGGGGCGGTGCTGATCTACTTTGCCTCTGACCTGCGCCAGTTGCTCCTGGG
Organism: Synechococcus sp. R8-2; assembly: GCF_047461715.1. Classification (NCBI taxonomy): domain Bacteria; kingdom Bacillati; phylum Cyanobacteriota; class Cyanophyceae; order Synechococcales; family Synechococcaceae; genus Synechococcus; species Synechococcus sp. R8-2. The sequence continues at coordinate 1,392 of NZ_JANSHQ010000579.1, forward strand.
CTCCTGGAAAGCCTGGCGAGAACGAGATTTCCAGCAGGAGCCTTGGCGGCTGCTGGTAGGGATCCTGGTGGGAACAGTGCCAATTGTGGTTGCCGGCTGGGCCATCAAGGCCATTTGGGGATCCCCGCCCCGCCAGTTGTGGGTGATCGCCGTCGCAGCCATCGGCTTGGCTGTGTTGTTGGGCTGGGCAGAGCAAACGGGCAAACGCCAGCGAGACCTTCACAGCTTGGGCATTGGGGATGGGATCTGGGTGGGGCTGGCCCAAGCTTTGTCCCTGATCCCTGGGGTGTCGCGCTCCGGCTCGACGCTGACGGCAGGGCTGTTTCTCCATTTGCAACGCCCGGCTGCCGCCCGTTACTCCTTCTTGCTGGGGATCCCGGCGCTCTTTTTGGCGGGGGTAGAAGAGTTGATCTCTGAGTTCAGGGCAGAGGCGCTGCTGTCGCAGGGGTTGGGCACTCTTTCTGCTTTTGTCTTTTCCTATCTCTCTATCGATTGGCTGATTCAGTTTTTGCAGCGCAGCAGCACCTGGCTGTTCATCGTCTATCGGATTGGCTTTGGCCTGTTCATTTTCTTGGGGTTGGCCCTGGGGTTCCTGAAACCCTAGGCTGGGTTTTGCAGCTCCTTCCTTCACCCTTGCTCCCGCAGGCTCTGCAGCGCCTTGGGCAGGTGCTCCGCCAGGTGGGCCGGATCCACCCCTGTTAGACCGCGTTCCCGCGCCAGCTGGATAGCCGCTTGGGCATGCCACCACACCCCGGCACAGGCGCAACTGAGCAGCTCAGCAATCTCCAAGGGCCGACCCACTTGGGCCGTTCGGCGGGCCACCAGGCCACCAATCAGGCCAGTCAAGACATCGCCGCTGCCACCGCGGGCCAAAGCCGGTGTGCTTTCCGGGTTCACCCAGCATTCCCCAGTGGGAGAGGCGATCACCGTCCGCGCCCC
>NZ_JANSHQ010000580.1:0-1640 GCF_047461715.1 Synechococcus sp. R8-2
AATGAGCTGGACGAAGAATCGGCTCGGCCCCAAGTCGCGGGGGTGATTGCCCGCAATGTGTCTCGCATGGTCAGCTCCTGGCGGGCTACATCCACCCTCCCCGAATACCTGCAACGATATGGGATCCCGGCCATTGCTGGGGTAGATACGCGGGCTTTGGCACGGCGGCTGCGCTCTCAGGGGGTGATGAACGGGGCCCTTTCCACGGAGACTTTGGATCCCCAGGTTTTGTTGGAGCGGGTGCGCCAGGCTCCTTCCATGCAGGGGTTGAGCTTGGTGGCAGAGGTTACCACTCCTCAACCCTACGAGTGGCTGGAACCTACCCCCGCCGACTGGGACTACGGGCGCAGCCAAGGGATCCCGATCCCGGAGCCGCCCCTGCGGGTGGTGGCCCTGGATTTCGGCGTTAAGCGCAACATTCTGCGCCGCCTTACCCGCTATGGCTGTCGGGTGATGGTGTTGCCGGCCAATGCCAGCCCGGAGCAGATTTTGAGTTACAACCCCGATGGGATCTTCCTCTCCAATGGGCCAGGGGATCCGGCGGCAGAGACCACGGCCATCCGCACCACCCAAGCTCTGCTGCAAACCGGGAAGCCCCTATTTGGGATTTGCCTGGGCCATCAGATCCTCAGCTTGGCCCTGGGGGGATCCACCTACAAGCTCAAGTTTGGCCACCGCGGCCTCAACCACCCTTGCGGGTTGGAGAAGCAAGTGGAGATCACCAGCCAGAACCACGGGTTTGCGGTGGATGCCGACTCGATCCCTGCCGATGGGGTGGTAATCACCTACCTCAACTTGAATGACCGTACCGTGGCCGGGATCCGCCACCGTCACCTGCCCCTGTTTTCTGTGCAGTATCACCCGGAGGCCAGCCCCGGCCCCCACGACGCCGATCACCTCTTCCGCGAGTTCGTGGAGCTGATGCTGCAGCACCGCTCCCGTTAGCCTCACCCCCGGCTTTTTTCCCTCAGGGCCAGGGCGGCGCGGGCTTCTTCCCGGTCGTCGAAGTGAATCTTCTCGGTGCCCAGGATCTGGTAGTCCTCGTGGCCTTTGCCGGCAATCACCACCGTATCGCCCGGCTGGGCCTCTAGGATGGCCAGGCGGATGGCTTGGCGCCGATCCACCTCCACCGCCCAGGGGGATCCAGGGATCCCGGCCAGGATATCCTGCAAGATCTGCTGTGGATCCTCGGTGCGGGGGTTATCCGAGGTCACCACCACCCGGTCGGCCCAGGTGGCGGCAATGCGGCCCATCTGTGGGCGTTTGCCCCGATCCCGATCCCCGCCACAGCCAAAGACGCAGATCAGCCGGCCTTGCACTTGCGGGCGCAGGGCCTTGAGCAAGTTCTCCAGCCCATCGGGGGTGTGGGCATAGTCCACGATTACCGTGATGTCCTGCCCCGGCAAGGTTACCCGCTCCATCCGCCCCGGCACCCCGGGAAAATGGGGCAGAGCCGACTGGATGGTCTCCACCGGTATCCCCAAGTGCAGCGCCACCCCCACCGCCGCCAGCAAGTTGGCCAGGTTGAAGGATCCCACCAGGGGGGCCTCCACGGCAAACGTGCCCGCAGGGGTGTGCAGGGTCGCGCTCAGGCCGGTGGGGCGCAGTTGAACTTGGCCGGGCCAGAGGCCGGGGATCCC
>NZ_JANSHQ010000581.1:0-2781 GCF_047461715.1 Synechococcus sp. R8-2
AGTGTCTTAATCTAACTTGAAACGACTGTGACCCCGCTCTACTTCTCGGAGCTGAGCGCTGTCCCCACCTTCTCCATCAAGTCGTCCAGTTCGCTGTAGTCCGGCAGAGTCGTGTCGATGGCCTGCCCCTGACGCAACACCACTCGGTCATGCTGGGGACGGGAAAGCAGCTCGTCAAAGCCACGTCCCTTGAACAGCACCAGATCTGCCGGCAGCCCCACCCCAATTTGCCCTCGCTCGGTCAAGCCCATGATGCGGGCAGGGGTGGTGGTAATCGCCTGTGGCCAATCCCCATAGGGGGTATCCAGGTGCAAAATGCGGGTGGCCTCCCGGAACACCTCCAGGCCGTCGTGATCCCCAAAGCCATAAAAGGGATCCCGACAGTTATCGCTGGCTATCATCACCGGCACGCCCAAAGCCTTCAGCTCATGCAACAGCGTCACTCCCCGCCAGCGGGGGGTATGGCCGGGGTTACGGGCTTGCAAATATAGGTTACACATGGGCAGGCTGACCACGGCAATTCCCGCCTCTCTGACCAAGGCCATAGTCTTGTGGGCCACCTCCGGCGGTTGCACGGCCAGGCTACAGCAATGGCCACACACCACCTGATGGGGAAAATCGTTGCGCAAGGCCGCCGCTGCCACGTGTCTCAACGTGAGGGATCCCGGATCGTCCGTCTCATCCGTATGAAAGTCCAGAGCCAAGCCCCGTTCCTTGGCCAGGGCAAACACCCGATCCAACTGCCGATCCAGTTCCGGCCCCATCGCCGCCACCCCACCCAGGATCCCGCCCACTTCCGCCACCTTGTCCGCCAGCTTTTCTGCTGCAGGGGTGAGAAAGGTATCCAAGCTCAGAAGCGTGACCGCCTGGAGTTCCAGCTTGCCCGCCCACTCTCGGCGCAGCTGAACAAACACCTCCCAGCTGGCCCCCATAACCTGAGGATTCTCACAGACCAGATGGGTGCGCACTGCCTGGGATCCATGGGCATAGCTGCAGCGCAAACCAAAGCTGAAGCGACGGTAGAGATCCTCCCGAAACTGCTCCGGATCCCCGTCATAGGCTTGCTTCATCTTCGCCCAATCTTCCTGGCCGGCCTGCCTCGCCCCGGCAAAGGTACCATCGGGATTGGGGGTGCGCGGCCACACATGTCCCTTGTCCAGGTGGGTATGGATGTCCACAAAACACGGCCACACTTGGCCCCGCCTTAGATCCACGCCGGGGATCCCCTGGGGCGGGATCCCTGTTGCCAGCCGGATTTGGCGGATCTGCCCCCCTTCGATTTCCAGATCCAGCAACACCAGGTTATCGCGGTTGGGGACAGCTCCTGGCACCGCCTCCTTCAGTACCGACAGGGGAACCTGAGCATTCAGCAGCCAGTAGTGGGCAACGCCGGGGATCTGCATGGCGGGCAACGAAAAAGTGACTTCCAATCTTAAGGGGATCCGAGCCCCTCAGGAAGAATCCAGTGCTACAGCAGCTAGGCAAACTGGCCCACCACCTGCATGGCAAAGCTGAGCAAAATGAAGGCCAACCAGGGGGAAAAGTCCAAGCCACCAATGGGGGGAATGATGCCGCGGAACAGGTTGAGATAGGGATCGGTGAGTTGGCTGAGCACCGACAGGATGGGGTTAGACCAGTTCAGTTGCGGGAACCAGCTCAGCAAAATCCGCACGATCAGCAGAGCATTGTAAATGACGATGAACTGGTAAAGGGAGCGGAACAGCAAAGACGCGGCAGTGCCGTAGACCAACCCCAGGGAGAGGCCGTCCACCCAAGCGAGAGGAGACAACAAGTGGCTAAGCATCATAGCGGTTCAGAGAAGGGAATGAACAAAACACAGATCAGTCAGACAGACCAAACGCCGTCAGCAGAGGCAAACCTCACATCCGATGGCAACCCATCCAAAGATGCAAGGCAGAAAGCCATTGCCGCCTCTAGTTTGACATGGGCGGGAGACCCCTGAGGTTCCTTCTTCCCGCTCAAGCTCAAGAGTTTTCCTCAGCAGCAGGGGCAGGCACTTCCTTGACAAGCAACTGAGCCCGGGTGGCCTGGATCGCCTCGTTTAACTCGGCAATCTTGGCCTCTAGAGTGCGGCGGGCTTGGGCAATTCGTTCTGCCTCATTTTCCCACTTCTTCCAGTCGCTGGACATGGCGGGCTCACCTGAAGCACTGAGGCGCGGTCGTTCAGGGGTTGCGGAGGTGCCGTTGAGGCGATCTGGATCCCGGCGTTGGCCTTCGGCGGATCCCTTGCTGAGTCGAGGGGCAAGCACAAACCCGATCACCCCGCCGATGATCCCTCCCAACAGGGCGCCAGTCACTACACCCGCAATGAAGTCACCTTTCTGATCTGCCACGCTTTTGTCCAGCTCAATAACAATAAACTTGAGTCATCTTCTTCCGTTCTACCTTTCCTGTCCCACTCCTGCCAGCAAATCCGACCAAGGTTGAGGTAGCCGCCAGCGGCTGAGATGTTCCAGATGGGCTTGCACCTGCTCCCTCAACTCGGCAAGCGTGTGTTGCAGATCGCCGGTCGAGGGTAGGGATCTCAGCGTTGCCTGCCAGAGGTAAGCTGGGGAAAGTTCAGGGCTGAGCAACTGCCACAAACGCTGCAGCTCCTCAAAGTGAAGGCGATCATCTTCTGTGAGGGAAAGCACCAACTGGCGACGCAGATCGCGGGCCTCTTCCGACATCAGGTAGCGCAAACCCGTTTGGGCGGTAGGTAACCAATCCAATCCCCCATCGCTGCGGGCAATTTGAATCAGGTTCTCCAGGCGGTTCCAG
>NZ_JANSHQ010000582.1:0-578 GCF_047461715.1 Synechococcus sp. R8-2
CCGTCCCGCTAACGCGAACAGCAAGCCACTGGCCAGCGAGGAAAACAGGATGGATCTGCGAGCCCTCATTCGCTTGGTGCCCGATTTTCCCAGACCCGGCATCCTCTTTCGGGATATGACCCCCCTGCTGCAGGATCCGGCAGGCTTCCGGGCGGCTATTGAACAGTTGGCCGCCGGCACCACCGGCATGGGATCCCTAGATTATGTGGTCGGCATCGAGTCGCGGGGGTTCATTTTAGGGGCTGCTTTGGCACAACACCTGGGCTTGGGCTTTGTCCCGGTTCGCAAGCCGGGCAAACTGCCGCCGCCGGTGCTCAGCCAGACTTACAGCCTGGAATACGGCCAAGACCAGCTCCAACTGCACGCCCACGCCCTGCGGCCTGGAGAGCGGGTGTTGATCGTGGATGATGTCATTGCCACCGGGGGTACAGCCGCTGCCACCGCCCAATTGGTGGCCCAGAGCGGTGCTGAAGTGGGGGGATTTGCCTTCTTAATCGAGCTGGCCTTTTTGTCCGGCTGCAAGGCTCTTCCCCCTGGGATCCCTGCCCATGTGGTGATGGTAGAGCATGACTCTAGTC
>NZ_JANSHQ010000583.1:0-1157 GCF_047461715.1 Synechococcus sp. R8-2
CGCGGAGTAACTGTGTTGCTTGTCAAGGGGCGCTCGTATGCACAGCCGGATCCCAGGGCTTTTGCTGACGCAATATTGCGCCGAGAATAGTCAGCAGCTTGCGCATCGCAGCGACGATGGCGACCTTGCGCGGCTTGCCAGCTTGACACAGGCGCTGATAGAAGGCGCGAATGGTCGGATTGCACCGCGTGGCCGCCAGGGTCGCCATGTACAACACGCTGCGCACATCCCTCCTGCCGCCGGAGATATGCCGGGGTTTGTGCTGTGCGCCGCTCTGATTGGCATACGGCGCAACGCCCACAAAGGCCGCCGCTTCCTTGCGATTGATGGTCCCCAGTTCGGGCAGGCGGAGCAGCAGGTTCAGTGCGGTGATCGCGCCGATGCCGGGCACGCTGTCGCGCAGCTCCCGTTTCCGGCGCACCTCGTCGGTGCGCTCCGCCTCGTTGTCGAGTTCCTGCTCAAGCGCACGGATCTCCTGATCCAGCCAATCAATATGCTTCTGGATGCCCGGGCGGAGGTTCGGCGCGGCAGCCGTCAACCGATTGATCTCAGCCGTCCGCATCTGAATCAACTGCTCCCGCCGGACCAGCAGGTCGCGCAAGGATGCGCGCTGCTCGTCCGTCGCTTGGTGGTGCGGCGGGCGCACCCGTTCGGCACAGCGGGCGAGCAACCGGGCATCCAGGCGGTCGGTCTTCGCCTGGCGTCCTTCCGCGTGCGCCAGGGCGCGCACGCGGCGTGGCTGCACCCGCGCCGTCGGCAAGCCAGCCTGGAGCAGTTGGGCGAACACCATGCGCTCCAGCCCGCCGGTCGCCTCCAGCACAATCAGGGTCGGCTGCAGGCGCTGGAGTCGCGTGACCAGGAGCTGGACACCTTCGTCGGTATACGGTATCGTCTCGCGTGGCGCGTGCGGGTCGGCGCCAAACGCCACATCCAGCGTCTGTTTGGAGACATCAATGCCGATAAAGAGCGACTCACGGGAAGCCATACACAGAACCTCCTGAGGAAAACGGCGCCAGCCTTGCTAGCATATGCGGGTTTGAGGGCCCAGATAACTGTTCGGCTTGGTCGCGTTGAAGGACACGGCTACCCAACACTCCGCGGCGATCTCGTGAACCTGGCGCAGAACGGTATACCGTGTCCCGTTAGATTATACTAGA
>NZ_JANSHQ010000584.1:0-4179 GCF_047461715.1 Synechococcus sp. R8-2
ATTGACTAGAGTCATGCTCTCATAAGGGCTTCTGTTTTATCTTAGGAAGAATCCACCCAGGGATCCCTTAGGTTGTCCTTGGTTGGTATCCCTTTGGCAAGATCCGCTAGCCCAACCCAGGCCATGTTGCCCGTTCGCCCCCGCGAAACTGTTTCCATGTTCACCCGCGACGGGATCCAACTGGACGCGGATGTCTATCGCCCGCAAGGGGAGGGGAGCTACCCGGTTTTGCTGATGCGGCAGCCCTATGGGCGGGCCATTGCCTCGACGGTGGTGTATGCCCATCCCAGATGGTATGCGGCCCAGGGGTACATTGTGGTCATCCAGGATGTGCGCGGACGGGGAACTTCCAAGGGATCCTTCTACCCTTTCCGCCATGAGGTGGAAGACGGGTTTGACGCCGTCAATTGGGCGGCTGCCTTGCCGGGGAGCAACGGCGTAGTGGGCATGTACGGCTTCTCTTATCAGGGCATGACCCAGCTGTATGCGGCTTCTACCCGTCCCAGCGCCTTGAAGGCCATCTGCCCGGCGATGCTGCCTTACGATCTCTATGCCGATGCCGCTTACCCAGGGGGGGCCTTTGCCTTCTACAACAACCTCAGTTGGGCCTTGCAACTGGAGACCGAAGGGGCGCGTCTCAGGGGGGATGCCAATGCCTACCAAGCGCTTTTGAAAGCTGCCCGCAATCTCCCCCTCTACGACCCTATCCCCCTCAAGCCGGGGGTGTTGCAGCAGTATGCCCCCCAATCCTATTACTTCGACTGGCTGGAGCACAGCGAGCCGGATGAATACTGGCGCAAGCTCTCTCCCCGTCTAGAGGTGGTGGATCTGCCGATGCTACACATTGCCGGCTGGTTTGACAGCTACCTGAGTGGTAGCCTGCGCCTCTACAAGGAAATGAGCGCCCGCAGCCAGAACCCTCAATACCTGATCATCGGCCCTTGGATCCATCTCCCTTGGGGGCGCAAAGTGGGGGCGTTGGACTTTGGCCCAGAGGCTGTCAGCCCCATCGATCGCCTGCAGGTGCGCTGGTTTGACCAGTTCCTCAAAGGCAAAGATACAGGGATCCTCCAGGAGCCGCTGGTACGCCTGTTCGAGATGGGATCCAACCGCTGGCGCGGCTTTGATGCTTGGCCTACCCCTGAGCCAAAAGCTTTTTACCTACACAGCACCGGCTTGGCTGCCCTTTCAGAAGCAGAGGGATCCCTTCGCCCTGAACCCTCGCCGACGCAACAATCGGATACCTTTGTTCACGATCCCTGGCGACCGGTGCCGGCCTTGGGGGGCCACCTAGTTCAGCCTGCCGGGCCGCAAGAGCGCTCCGCCCTCGACTGCCGCACCGATGTCCTGACCTATACCACTCCGCCGCTGCAAGCCGAGCTGGTTCTGGTCGGGGACATTGCTGTGGAGGTGTACGCGGAGGCCGACAGCCCCAGTTTCGATCTTTGCGCTGTGCTCTCGGTGGTAAGGCCCGATGGGCAGGTGTATAACTTTTCCCAAGGCTATTGTCGCCTACGGGATCCCCAGCCCGGTACCCCCATTCTGATTCCCTGTCAGCCCACCTGTATTCGCATTCCTTGCGGTCATGCTCTGCGCCTCAGCCTTAGCGCGGCTTGTTTTCCGGCCTATCCTGTCAACACAGGCACGGGAATGCGGGAAGAGCGGCTGATTGAGGCCCGCATTCTCACCATCACTCTCCGCAGCGGTGGCGAGACGCCTTCGCGGCTGCACCTGCCCATGGCTTGAAGCCAAGAAGAGACCAAGCTTCGGGATCCCGTTCGCAATCCCCGCTTACAAAGAGACACCAAACGTTAGGATAGAAACAGGCAGGGCAAGGGAACACCATGTTGCAAGACCCAAAGTTGATCCGGCACTATCAGGCTTTGACCGATGCTCTGGTGGATACCTGGCAGCGGGGCTACCGGCGCACCGATGAGCTACGTCTGCTGGTGGATGGCTACCTGCTGGCCTTGCGAACTGGCAAACAATTGGAGCCCTTCGAGATCTATCGCATTGAGGACGAGGTCAACCGCTTCCTCTACGATCCGTCCAACTTCATAGATCCGGAATTGGAGCCAGAGGCGGAGCCGATGCGGGGTTATTGATTTTGTGAATCCCTGTTGGCGATCCCTAGAACAGGTGGGGCAAAGTTTTGATTCCAACCTTTTCTGATCTCCCCTCGCCCCTTGGGAGAAAGACTAGGGGGGAGGGCGCTGACTGAGTTCTGGTTTTGTCGAGCATCTTGCGCCTGGTAGGCTGAGAGGGATCGATTCGTTCCTGATTCCAGTCGTATCGGTTCTATGGCGGTTTGGGATAGGGTGATGACCTCCCGGCATCTGCCCCTGCTGGGATCCGGCTTGGGCTTGGGGGTAGCCCTGATCCTCTGGTACGGGGTGTTTGGCTACCACGTGCTGCAGATTGGCCTCTGGCTGCTGAGCATCCTGCTGGTGGGGTTGTATTGGGCGCAGTTTTCCCCGGCTCAACCCCCTTGGGATCCGACGCGGCTGCGCTGGCAACAGGAGCTGTTGCACCTGGGGCTGTTGGTGTTGGTCTTTGCCCCGATCTACCTCTACGACCTGCCCAACATCCCTTTTCAGATCAATACTGACGAGATTGTGATCACCTCCATGGCCCGTCGCGCCTCAGGGGTGCGCTATCCCGATATCTTTGGGCTGATGCCGGAGTATTTCTATTTCCCCCGCTTCATGTTCAGCCTCTTCGGCGGCCTGACGCGGCTGATGGGGGGAGTCACGCTGCTCAATGTGCGCACGGTACATGCCGCCTTCGGGGTCGTCACCATTCTGGTGGCCTACGGGTTTTTTCGGGCATTTTGGGGATCCCGGCTGGCTTTGGCGGGGGCGGCCCTCTTGGGATCCAACCACGCCTTGCTGGGCATCAGCCGCATGGCCATGCGGGAAAACCTGATTGTGCTGGTGGAGTGTGCGGCCCTGGCCTTGCTCCTCAAGGGCGTGCGGGAAAAAAATCCCCTGTTGCTCTATCTGGGGGGAGGAGCGGCGGCTTTCTCCCTCTACGGCTATTTGCCGGGGCGGGTGGTGATCCTGCTGGGGTTGCTGTTTGGAGTTCTGTACCTGCTCCTGGGCCGGGAGGATCTCCGAGGAGAAAACAAGCAAGCTAATCCCCTCTGGGTCCTGGCTAAGCTGACGGTGCCCGCGGCGCTGGGCTTTTTTCTGGTGGCTGGGCCCATTCTGGTGGCCACGGTCACAGCACCTGCGGTGAGCGCCGAGTACTCTCGCCAACAATTTCTCTTTTTCCCGGAAGGGCGGGCGTTACAACAGATGTGGGTGAATGCGGCTACGCCAGAGGAGGCGGTCTGGCGCAACATCTTCAACGGCCTGAGTATGTTCAACGACCCCGGCCAGCACGACCGCGGCTACATCTATCCCAACTACGGCCATGCTTTTGTGGATCCCTTGACGGGGGCTTTGATCTGGCTGGGGCTGGGATCCGGCCTCTACCGCCTTTTCAAGAAGCGCAGCCAGCCCCACGACTGGCTCTGTATCGGCAGCTTCCTATTTCTCTACCTGCTGTTTAGCTTGGCCATCACCAAAGCCCCCAACTACACCCGCCTGCTGGTGATCCTGCCCTTTGTAGCCTATCTAACCTTGGAAGGGATCCAAGTGCTGGCAGGTCTCCTGGAACGCTGGGGATCCCGGGCCGGGAGTTGGCTGCCGGCGGCGGCGATGGCGGGGGCAATCCTGCTGATTGGGGGGTGGAACCTGGCCATTTTTGGAGACTTTGTCCACAAAGGCTGGACGCAGGGCAACGATGTGGGGGCCACCGGGCGCTATGTGGCAGCTCGCCAAATGGATCCCGACTACCGCTTCTATCTGGCCGCCAGCGCTGCCTACCCCTATTTCGGCTGGGGGGAACCCCACTATTGGCAAAGCTGGATCCAATTTTTTGCCGGACGGGAACAAAAGGTAGCGGTGTTTTCCCCTGAGGTGTTGCCCATCCAGGCGCTGGAGCCACCGTTTACCCTGTTCATGAACGAGTGGGTATGGGATCAGCAAGGGGCAGAACTGCAACGGCGTTTTCCCAGCGGACGGTTGCACCGGATCCCTGCCGAGCGGGGGCTATGGGCCTTTGAGGTGGTGGATCCCTAGAGCTCCCCCCCTGGTTTGGCCAACCCACCGTCCGCGGGACGGAGTCCTTTCGCGT
>NZ_JANSHQ010000585.1:0-1148 GCF_047461715.1 Synechococcus sp. R8-2
TCCGTCCCGCTAACGCGAACAGAGCGCAGGGTTTGCATCAGGTGTTGGTAGGCCCGTTGTTGCAGCGAGGACTCCGTCCCACCAAAGGGCTCCCCACCGCTACCGCGAGCGCGTTCGGGATCCCCGTCGCCAACGACGACGGCCAGGATGATGGGGGTGGCAAAGCGCTGGATCCCGCGGGCCCAAGAGCGCAAGGTCTCATCGTGATCCCCATTGGCCAAGGCAGAAAGTTGGGCTGGATCTAGCCGCAGGCGCAGGTAGGGGACTGAGCCGCTTTCCCGCAGGCGACTGGCCAACTGCTGTGGAAAGTCCTGGCGGGGATCCCAGAGGTGATCCACGGCTGCCCAGGCGGGGGGTTGACCGATGGCCTGGCGGTAGGACAAGAGCTGATCCCAAGTGGGAATGCCCGGCCAAGCGACCCCGTGATACAGCCGACCCGGAGGTGGCGGCAGCGGCCTACCCCGCAGAAAGGGGGCGGAATCGGGTGGGATTGGCGAGGTGAGAACAACCTCCAGCCGCAGCGGCGGCAAGACCTCACCGGCAGGGGGATGCGGCAGGGAGAAAGGGAGGATCCAACTGCGCTCCTGGAACTGGCCTCGGATGATCTGCTGGGTGTGGAAGTCCTGGGGAGGTGGCAGCGGTTCCAGCGGGTCTTCCCCCCAGAAAGCCCGTTGGATTACCAAGCGCACCCCTGCGCCGGGGTGGATCAGAGGCGTGGTGGTATCCAGGTGAAAGCTACCCCTGAGGCGGGTGGACGTCTCATTGGGCTCAACCCGGAAGGAGAAGGTGAGCTGGTCAGATCGGTAGGTGCCTGGAGCGGGGGAAGCAGTGGGGGGCGGGGATCCCGGCAGGCTTTCGCAGTCGGTGCAGGGAAAAATGGCCTGCGGATGGAGAGAGACAGAAGCCTCGCGGGCAGATTGCAATTGCTGGGGGCTGATGACAAAGCTGGCCCAAAGATGCTTCAGACGGGGATCCCGACCAGGCTGAATATCGGAAAAGGATCGGCCTTCGGGAGTGGCCGTGCGGGTGCCGACAGCAGCGCCATCCAGAGGGACTGTAGAAACCGGGTCGCCAGCACATCCCCCCAAAAAACCAACCGACAAAATCAGCAGCAGCGCCCAGCCGCAAGTGCTCCGCACCGCTACCGC